>JAQBOY010000371.1 GCA_028287805.1 Mucilaginibacter sp. | reverse complement strand
CCGAAAATCACCCAATGGATCCTGAAAATAGAAAGTCTTTGGTCTGTAGTCCTATTGTGGTTAAACGTAACGCATGGATTGGTGCAGCAGCCACAATATTGCCGGGGGTTACTATTGGTGAAAACTCGGTTGTCGCCGCAGGCGCTGTTGTAACAAAGGATGTACCCGCAAACACAATTGTAGCCGGTGTGCCTGCAAGGGCTATCAAGAATTTAAAATAGAAAAGTTCCCACTTTGTCCCAACTCGTATATCATCACTTTATTTTTTTATATATCCCCTTTAAATTTCTTCCTAACTCCAAATAATCCAACCCGTAGCCTACTACAAAAACATCCTCAATTTCAAAAGCTATATATTTTAATTCATCAATTTTATGTTCCAGCGCGTCGGGTTTTAATAATAAGGTGCATACGCTGATTGATGCCGGCTTGCGCACTTCTAATTTAGCTATCAGGTAATTAAGCGTATTGCCGGTATCTATAATATCTTCAACCAGTATTACATGTCGCCCTTCAATATTGGCAAGCAGGTCATATTCATCATTAATAATGCGGCTGCTTTTTAGTCCGCCGTGATAGGAGGAGAGCTTGGTAAATGCCACTTCGCAGGGTATGGTTATTTCCTTAACCAGGTCTGCCATAAACAAGAAGCAACCGTTCAGTACACCAACAATAATGGGAGTTTTTCCGGCATAATCACTATTTAGTTTTTCGGCTATTGTTTTTACCCGTTTTTCAATAGCGTCAAAGGCTATTAAAGGCTCAAATTCAAGATCGGCAATTTTCATTTGCCTAATTTAGGATTAATCATGATATGGGTAAAAAATAATTGTAAGCTATTAACGCTATCTTTGCCGCTCATGATGGATTACCAGCTTTACACCTTATCCAATGGCATGCGGATAATGTACAAACACTCACCATCGCCAATAACGCATTGCTGCTTTTTGGTGAATGCCGGTTCGCGCGATGAGGCTGAACATAAAGAAGGCCTGGCTCATTTTATTGAACACCTGCTATTTAAAGAAACAGAAAGACGTAGCACCAATCAAATTTTAAACCGCCTGGAAATGGTAGGCGCTGATTTGAATGCCTATACCACAAAGGAATATACCTGCATACACGCGTCACTGTTAAAACAGCATTTGGAGCGCACTATTGATCTGTTTGAAGATATCATTTTTCATTCCACTTTTCCGGAAGAAGAACTGGAAAAAGAGCGGGGTGTAATTTTGGATGAGATCGCTTCCTATATTGACCAACCTGAAGAAGCCATACAGGATGATTTTGAGGAGTTGCTGTTTGAAGGGCACGCCATAGGTAAAAATACATTAGGCACACCCGAAGCTGTTACCCGGTTAAACACCACGGATATTAAGCAGTTTATTGCTGCTAACTACAATACCTCTGAAATGATAATTGCCGTGTCCGGCAATTATGATCTTAAAAAAATAACTAAACTGGCCGATAAATACTTCGGAAACATCCCTGCAAATTCTGCACTAAAAAGCCGGATTACGCCCAGTGTTCATAAACCCGGGAAGTACATTTTTGCCAAACAGATATCTCAAACGCACTGTGTTATAGGTAACCGGGCCTACTCGTCATCACACCGTAATAAAAATGGTTTGCTGTTGTTAAATAATTGGCTGGGTGCAGGAGGTATGAGCAGCCGGTTAAACCTGGAAATTCGTGAAAAGCATGGTATTGCTTATACCATTGAATCAAACTATACGCCATTAACTGATACCGGCATCTTCTCCATATATTTTGGTACCGATAGCGAAAAGGCCGGCAAAGCTGCCCGGCTGGTACATAAAGAGCTGAAAAAACTGCGGGATAAAAAATTAGGAACCCTGCAATTACATCAGGCTAAAGAAAAATTTATTGGGCAGATTGCTTTAGCCGAAGAAAACCGGATGAGCCTGATCATAACTATGGCAAAAAGCCTGCTTGACTTTAATTGTGTTGATACCTTAGAGCAGGTATTTGCCAAAATTAACGCTGTAACGGCTGAACAGTTATTGGAGATCAGCAATGAAGTATTTGATGATAATCAAATGATAACCTTGCTATTTGAGCCTAAGCAATAAACCTGTATTTTTGTAGAATGAAATACCCAATAGTAGCCTACGGTGATCCGATATTAAGAAAAAAGGCGCCCTCAATTGAACCGGATGAATATCCGCATATAAAAGAGCTGGTTGAAAACATGTTTGAAACCATGTATGCGGCGCGCGGCGTGGGTTTGGCAGCGCCACAGGTTGGCCTGTCTATGCGGTTATTTGTAATTGATTGTACACCGTTTGATGATGAAGATCCTTCATTAAAGAATTTTAAGAAAGCGTTTATTAATGCCTGTATTTTAGAGGAAACCGGCGAAGAATGGGCCTTTAATGAAGGCTGTTTGAGTATTCCTGATATAAGGGAGGATGTTTACCGTAAATCAACGGTGAAGATGTCATACTATGATGAAAACTGGAAACATCATGAAGAAACCTTTTCAGGAATGGCTGCCCGGGTTATACAGCATGAGTATGACCATATAGAAGGCAAGTTGTTTACAGACAGGCTTAATCCATTGCGCAAACGCTTATTGGAAAAGAAGCTTAATGATATTTCAAAAGGAATAGTTGATGTTGAATATAGAATGAAATTTCCGGCGGTTAAAAAAGGCCGTTAATTACTGCTATCGCTTGAACTTGAGCGTGATTTGTCACCCTCAGAAATCTGCTTAATCAACGCTCCCCAGGCAAAAGGGTTTAACAAGGGGTTAGTTATAGAGTGGGAGTTTACCGCATTATTATGCATCTCCTGGGCGTTGCTTTCAGAGCCATCTCTCGGCAGGGTGTGCGCTAAAGTTAAAATTGAAGACATATTAAGATTCTTACGGGCTATTTCCAGCTCGTCATCCGCAATTTTCATTGACAAAAAATCTTTCCTGAATTCTTCTGTAGTAGCCCATGGAAAAACGCGAAAAGCAGGCAGGTTAATAATTTGAGGTTTAAGCATTACCTGTAGGGTATAGCTTTTATTTTTAATATTTGAAGGAATAACTACTGTAACCGGAGCATAACCTACACAAGTAAACTTAATAGTATCCTGTTCATGTGCCACAAACGAAAAATAACCCTCATAGTTGGATATATTAACCTGGTTATGAGAGGATCTGTTTGTAATACTAACATAGGGTACAATAACCTTCGCACTGTCGGCATTATGTATAATACCCGAAAACTGCACTAAAGGCAATTCCTGTTTTTGAGCAAAAGCGGTTACTGTTATAAATAAAAATAATATGCTAATTATATACTTCATCTGCTAATCAACTGCCTTATCTGCCTGTTAAGTGAAATAGTTTTTAACAAAAATACATTATTAGTACAACGCGCCCTGCAATTTAACAATACTTAACACTATCTTAAGTTCTCAGGAAGTACCGCGTTCGGATCATCAATATCCGTTAGGTTTATGGCTTCGATGCCTTTAATTTGAGGAACCGATTTTTGTATAGCTTGTTCTATGCCCGCTTTTAACGTCATAATACTCATAGGGCATGAGCCGCATGAACCCAATAATTTTAATCTAACCACATTTTCAGAAGTGATCTCTTCCACAGAAACGTTTCCGCCATCCGCTTCCAAATATGGGCGAATGGTATCTAACGCCGCTTCCACCTGCTCTAATAAACTCATTTTTATAAAATTATAAAGTAAAGTTATCAATTATTTATAATACTATTACTATCAATAGCATTAGCATTGCATATAGCTACCTGTTGCGCTACCCTGCGGGCCATTTCCATAAATGCTGTTGTCATTCCCCCCTGCTCATTCAATACAATTGGCATGCCAGCATCACCCGAGTCACTGATGCCCTTTATTAAGGGAATTTCCCCTAAAAAGGGAACTTCTAATTGTTCTGCCAGCTTCTTACCGCCGCCTTGTCCAAAAATATAGTATTTATTGTCAGGCAATTCAGCAGGTGTAAAGTACGACATGTTTTCAACTATACCCAATATCGGCACATTAATCGCGTTCATCATAAACATGCCAATTCCCTTTTTTGCATCTGCCAAAGCCACATTTTGCGGTGTGGTAACAATTACAGCGCCGGTTACGGGGAAAGTTTGCGTAACGGTAATATGAATATCGCCTGTTCCGGGTGGCAGGTCAACTATCAGGTAATCCAGTTCGCCCCAATCGGCATCATTAAATAGCTGTTTAACGGCTGTTGATACCATTGGTCCGCGCCATGGCACCGGTTGGTTAGGATCTGTAAAAAAGCCTATGGATAATAATTTAATGCCATATTTTTCAATCGGCTCAATGCGGGTTTTGCCATCTACCTGACTGGCTTTAGGGCGTGCCCCCTCCAGTCCAAACATGATAGGGATAGATGGTCCGTAAATATCTGCATCAATTAAGCCTACTTTTGCCCCGGTTTTGGCCAGGCCCAATGCCAGGTTAACAGCTACTGTTGATTTACCAACACCCCCTTTCCCCGAAGCCACTGCGATAATATTTTTAACGCCCGGTACACCTGTGTTTTTTTGTGATGTAACGCGGGAGGTCATGTTAACTTTTACCTGTATATCCTTGCTGATAAAATGGCCGATAGCATTTCGGCAGGCATTTTCTATCAGTGCCTTTAGCGGACATGCGGGCGTGGTAAGGATAACAGAAAAACTTACGCTATTCCCCTCTATATGAATGTCCTGTATCATGTTTAAAGTAACCAGGTCTTTTTTCAGATCCGGTTCTTCCACATTACCCAATGCTTGTAAAACTTGTTCTTTGGTGATTGTCATACAGGCACAAATTTACTGAAATAGGGGCGAAGTAGTGTCATTTGAATGATAAAATGGGGGGATTACCTGAACTCAGGAATATATAAACAGATTTAACACAAGCATCGGTTAATTCTTAAATTTGTTAATTGTGTTTAGGCTATCAACATCTCCCCATCTGTCAACCCTTCCAACTCCTGAGGATTGTGGCTAACAATAAAAACAGTTGAACCTATCTCAGCAAATAATATTTTCAGGTCATTGATTAATGCCGATTTCATTTCAGGGTCCAATGCCGAAAACGGCTCATCCATTA
>JAQBOY010000340.1 GCA_028287805.1 Mucilaginibacter sp. | reverse complement strand
ATTCTTGAAGGAAACACGGCCACTTATTACCCGGAAACCAATGTATTGGTGCCTATTGACAGTGTTGCCGAAAAAAGCAATACGCCAACATCAAAACTGGTTTTTATTAAAATAAAGAAACATGTGCCTTAATAGAGAAGCAGATGGCTTTTTTTATTAGGAGTACGGCTCCATATAATACCTGTGCAGGGTCGTTTTAAGAGGATTCTTCGCTGTCGCTTAGAATGACAGGTAACTCCGATCTCTTTTGTCGTCCTGAGCGGCAGCGAAGGATCTTCTTCGATATAAGTGTTACGTCTGATTTCTCTTGAAGAGGATTCTTCGCTGTCGCTCCAGAATGACAACTTGTTTATAATGATACATTAATTTATAGCGTTTAAGTTTTCCGATTTCAACTTTAAAGTTAACTTAGTCCGTAATGGAATCTCCTTACAATAAAGATTATCTACTGGTCATAAATGGCAAACCACAGGGGCCATTTAGTTTAGAGCAGCTAAAGGAATTTAAAATAAAACCTGAAGATTTTGTGAAAACAGAAGCAATGGACGATTATAAGGAAGCACATGAAATTGCTGAGCTGCGTGATTTTTTAGGATTTAGCAGGCAAGCTCTTATTCCACAGTATTTTGGTAGCTTTGATCAACGCCTTCTTGCTTCAGCACTGGATTGGTTTTTTGTTTCGGGAGTATGCATCGTTATCGCATTGATGTTTTCCCTATTTGTTAATGATCGGGTATTAAGTCTTTCAGTCACCTTTAGCCTTTTGATTGTTATACCTGTAACCAATTTCATTTACCACATTCTGATGGAAAGCTCCGCAAAGCAAGGCACTTATGGCAAGCAAATATTAAAGATAAAAGTTTGTGATCTGCAGGGCGACAGGATAAGCGTGGTTCATGCGGCTGGAAGAAATGCCGCAAAAATATTTTCTATACTCACCTTGTTTACAGGATACCTGTACAGCTTTTTTAACAAACAACAACAATGCCTTCATGACAGAATAGCCGGCACATTGGTAATGAAAGACAGGCTGGTTTAGGTATCAATTTTTTTATCGTATAAACTTGTTTAAAGTTAAACATTTTCTTTTAGCTAAATGTTATTGCTTTATAATTGACAGGTGAGATATGGACGATCTTCAAAATCAAGATGAAAAATCATCAGGACGTGGTTCCACACGTCGTGAGTTTCTAACACAAATTACGGTTGCAGGTGCCGGCTTATCCTTTGCCCCATTAATAGTAAATACAGAAACCAAAGTTCCGGGTTCACAGCTTTCGGTTATTCAGCCAGTAAATGTGACTATGGTGGTTAATGGTA
Source organism: Mucilaginibacter sp. (assembly GCA_028287805.1). Lineage (GTDB taxonomy): Bacteria > Bacteroidota > Bacteroidia > Sphingobacteriales > Sphingobacteriaceae > Mucilaginibacter. Next base: position 18,587 of record JAQBOY010000340.1, on the reverse strand, counting down.
CAAAACAAACATTAACTGTAGACTCGCGGGTAACGTTACTGGATGCCCTGAGGGATAAACTGATGATGCCCGGTACCAAGAAAGGGTGTGATCATGGCCAATGCGGGGCTTGTACGGTATTGGTTAATGGCAGGCGCATCAACTCGTGCCTTACATTTGCGGCTATGTGTGAAGGGGATGAGATAACCACTATAGAGGGTTTGGCTCATGGCGACGGGCTTCACCCTATGCAGGCGGCTTTTGTTAAGCATGACGCTTTTCAATGCGGTTATTGCACGCCAGGCCAAATATGCTCGGCTGTGGGCCTGGTTAAAGAAGGCCATGCTAAAACCGATACAGAAATCCGGGAGTTAATGAGCGGTAACATCTGCAGGTGCGGAGCATACCAGAATATCCTGGAAGCTATAAAAGAAGTTCAAGCTGTTAAATTGATCTGAAAGCAAATTATGGAACCATTTAAATTCATCCGGGCACAGGACAATAATAACGCGATTGCTGCTGCTGCTGTTGCCGACGCGAAATTTATTGCCGGCGGTACTAATATAATTGATCTGATGAAATTGAATATCGAAAAACCGCACCAGGTTGTTGATATCAATGCATTAAAACTGGATAAAATTGAAACACTTTCCAATGGAACAATCCGGATAGGGGCGCTGGTTAAAAACAGCGACCTGGCTTATCACCCAAACATTAGTAAAAATTACCCGGTTTTGTCTGAAGCACTGTTATCGGGCGCATCGGCACAATTAAGAAATATGGCGTCTGTAGGCGGAAACCTTTTGCAGCGTACGCGTTGCCCTTATTTTTATGATACCAGTTATCCATGTAATAAGCGTGAGCCAGGTTCAGGCTGCTCTGCCATAAATGGTTATAACCGCAATAACGCCGTGTTAGGTACCAGCGATAAATGTATTGCTACCCATCCGTCGGATATGTGTGTGGCGATGGCGGCATTAGGCGCAATTATACATGTGCAGGGTGCAAAAGGCATGCGTAGTATACCCTTTGCTGATTTTCATTTGCTGCCTGGTAAAACACCCAGTATTGAAACTACTTTAAAACATGGCGAACTGATAACAGCGGTTGATATACCTGTAATGTCGTTTGCAGTAAAATCACATTACTTAAAGGTTCGTGACCGTGCTTCTTATGAATTTGCATTGGCTTCCGCGGCAGTAGTGTTGGATGTTCAGGGCGGAAGAATTCAACATGCGCGTGTGGCACTGGGCGGTGTGGGAACAAAACCATGGCGTTCAACCGTGGCTGAAAAAGTATTGACAGGTGCTTTAAACAATGAGCAAACCTACCGTACAGCTGCTGAAGCTGCCTTGAGCGCTGCAAAACCTTATACCCATAACGCGTTTAAAATTGAACTGGCTAAACGTACACTGGTACGCGCCCTGACAACAGTTGGAGGAATGTCATGAATGAATTAGTTGGAAAACCTGTTGACCGTGTTGACGGCAGATTAAAAGTTACCGGAACGGCTAACTACTCGGCAGAATATTACCCGAAAAATGTTGCTTATGGAGTTATAGTGGAAAGTACGATTGCTAAAGGCCGTATAAAAAATATAGATATTACAACTGCCGGAAAAGCGCCCGGGGTAATAAATATAATGACCTACAAAAATTCCATGAACCTGCATTTTCCGCAGAGTTCAGATCCGGGCGGTGGAAAATATGCGGAAAAAGATTTGCTGCCTTTACAAAATGACCGGATATTTTATGGCGGCCAGGCCATTGCAGTAGTGATAGCCGAAACGTTTGAACAAGCGGAACAAGCTGCTATGCTGGTAACAGCAGATTATGAAAAAGATAAGCCGGTTTTTGATCTGGAGAAAAACGTGGAGAAAGCGTACAAACCTGTTGCCGGTTTAGGTGGTTCACAAATACAAATGACCCGTGGCAATACCGAAGCCGCGCTACAAAATGCTTCTGTAAAACTGGAAGAAACATATACCACACCTGTATATCATCATAATGCTATGGAACCCCATGCTACCACTGCAGAGTGGAACGGTGATCAATTAATGATATATGATGCCACACAATCAGTAATGGGTAGTAAAAACCTAATGGCTGCTATGTTGGGTGTTGAACCGGAAAAGGTTAGGCTGGTAGCCCTGTTTATTGGTGGTGGATTTGGCTCTAAAGGTTTCTCATGGCCAAATACTGTTTTGACGGCTATGGCTGCTAAACTGGTTAACCGACCGGTAAAGTTGGTGCTTAAGCGGCAGCAAATGTTTACTAATGCAGGCAGACGCACCCAAACTATTCAAAAAATAAGTTTAGGTACAGACAATACTGGTAAATTGAATGCCATAAAGCATGCAACTACCTCTGAGTCATCATTTGTTGATGAATTTGTTGAGCCGGCCGGCGTAGCTACTGCTATGCTTTACAGTTGTGCAAACGCGGATATTAATCATAGTTTGGTACGTTTAAATAAAGGTACACCGTGCCCAACGCGTGCGCCGGGAGAGGCCCCCGGTACTTATGCTATAGAAGCCGCAATGGATGAGCTGGCCTATAAATTAAATATGGACCCCATCCAGTTACGATTGGTAAACTATAACGAGAAGGACGAACAAAAAAATCAACAGTTTTCTTCTAAAAATCTGAAGGAGTGCTACCAGCGTGGGGCCGATGCTATAGGATGGGCTCAACGTAACCCGAAGCCCGGTTCTATACGTGAGGGTAATTACCTGGTAGGTTATGGTATGGCTACAGCTACTTATCCTGCCAACAGGAGCGCGTCAACTGCAAAAGCTGTTCTATTTCCGGATGGCCATGCTGAAATATTATGTGGTACACAGGATATTGGCACGGGTACATATACTATAATGACCCAGGTTGCGGCTGATGCGTTAGGATTACCTATAGAAAAAGTAAAAGTTAAATTAGGTGACAGCAGCTATCCAAAAGGAGCTAACTCAGGCGGCTCACAGGTGTCAGCAAGTGTTGGTCCGGCTATTAGGGCAGCAGCCTTAGGGGCAAAAAGTAAATTGGTAAAAATGGCTATTGCTGATGCCGGTTCACCCTTACACGGACAAAAAGAAGAAACTATTATAGCAGATAATGGCCAGCTGCATCTTATTAATCAACCCGATAAAGGTGAAACTTATTCAGCAATACTTAACCGGCATGGATTAGATAAGATAGAAGTATTGGCAACCACCAATGTTTCTACACGGCAGCAGCAGGAAGCCAACCCCGCGGCAAAAACCGGCGCTGAAGCTCAGGCAGCACAGGAGAGTAAATCTAACCCTGCTGTACAGGAAGATGAACATACCGACAGGAAACCTTACTCGTTTCATTCATTTGGCGCCCAGTTTGTGAAACTGAGGGTTGATGCACAGTTGGGTACCGTTCATATAGATAAAATTGTAAGCGTAATGGATGTTGGCAAGGTGATGAACTTAAAGACCGCTAAAAACCAAATTATGGGTGGCGCCATATTTGGAATTGGTATGGCCTTAATGGAAGAAACAGCCTATGATCCTAATGATGGCCGTGTGGTAACACGTGATCTGGCACAATACTTAGTGCCTGTACATGCGGATATGCCGGAGTTTGATATTCAGTTTATTGATAAGCCCGATACGATTATTTCGCCTATTGGGGCAAGAGGTATCGGTGAAATTGGCATTACGGGTATAACAGCTGCTATAGTTAACGCTATTTATCATGCTACCGGTAAGCGCGTCCGCAATCTGCCTGTTACGCCTGATAAGCTGCTGTAAAGTTAATAGGGGACATGTAATAGTTTACTAAGACGCAAAGTATCACTCAGTTATCAATAAATATTTTACTTATTTTTGTAATTGATTTACAAGTGTTCATCCGTGTTCATGGGTGTTCATGTGTAAATGAACGTGAACACTTACTGTATGGTTTTTGGGCTTTGCCCGTCCATTATGTGTTAACAAGCATGTAAAAATACTGTTGTACTTAAAATAATTTGTACTATTCCTTAATTCAGCCTTACATTTAAGACTTTTAAATTAAAAATGTATTTTAAGTACTATAAACAAAGCCCACTCTTACTGCCTTTATTGTTGCTGTTAATTGCTTTCGCTTCCTGCAAATACAAACCTGCCGACCGGAAAAATATCTCTTTCAAAAATGTGATAGGCATTCACTATACCGAAGTAAAAAGGAGACTTCATACAGGCCGTTCATTTGATAATCATGGTTATGAGGTAGATCCGGCATGGAAAATGTTTTTTATGTCAAAGGATTCGGCAAGCGTTTTTAGTCCGGACAGTAACCGCTTTCTGACCTTTCCCGTTACGTTGGATCATGATTCACTATTTAGTGTGGCTAATACCTGGTTAAGGGCTAAGAAAGTTACTAAAGATAGTATGATCTTTCAGGTAATGCAGGTGGAAACCAATGTGATCTACTTACTGCGTTCAAATATATATATGACTTTTTATGCAGATGATTACATTAAGAAATTAAATAAAAGTTTGACCGATCTGCAAAAGCCTGATCGCGGAGATACTGTTTTCGTACGCGAACGTGCCGCACTGGCTAATAAATATCCCGACAGCTTATTTGCAGCACGACAGCCGGTTGTACTAAAAAGTAAAAGCCCGTTAGTAAAAGTTGAAAAGGAAGAGGTTATTGCACAAGTGATGAATCATTATAATACTTCCGAATCCTATCTTGATCCTATATATGATATTACCATTCATAAAGCCTACCAGGATTTTTCCTATTCATTTAAAGTACTGGTAGATGTTAATGGCCAGATGCATTTTGTAAAGAACCTGGTTTATACTTTTCCTGAATACAGGGAATCAACCATACGGATCATTAAGGGAATAATAGATGGCTATTTAAAAGTTTACATAGCCGTTAAACCAGGCGAAACACTGGCTATCCCTCATACAAGTTTAATTACCATAAATGTGGTGGGAAGAAAAAAGTAGCTATGAATTAATAGCTAACAGAGCTTCAGGTAATAGAATAAATTATCAATTTCCATACGGGGAAAGTAGGTGGGCAAATCAGCAGGCGCTGTTACCTGAAATCCGTTACGTTCATAAAAACGACAAGCAGCTTTTAAAAAATCAGCAGTGCCCAAATATAAATGACAGATTTGATGTTTGGCACAATAGGCCTTCAGTGTTTCCATTAGCTGCTGCGCCAGGCCTGATTCCTTCCCACGAAATTCTTTTTTAACAAACATTTTGCGGATAGTGCCGGTTTGATGTCCGTTTGCAATTAACGCTATGGTACCAATTACTTCTCCGTTACGAATTATTCCCCAAAAACAGCCACCGGTTTTATAATAGTTGCTATCAATATCCAATAGATCAGGCTGGTCATTAATAGTTACAGGCTCATTAAACTCAATTTGCTGAATGGGTAAAATAAGATCAATAATTTGTTGGCAATGGCTGTTGTTTAATAAACGAATAGTAAATGAAGTATCCATACAATTTAATTAACTGCAAGTATACTTATATGATGGATTTTAACAAATGAATTGAAACCAACATATCAAAAAATAGTTATTCTAATAACTACATTATATATCATATGAAAAGCAAAAGGTTATTATTGATCATCCCGATTTTGACGGTTTTAATGGTAGAGTGCGACAACAGCAGGAAACGGGCTACGGTTGGCGGAAGTATTGATACGGCAAACTCTATTAGGGCAGGATCACCTCCTGTTGCTGATACAAGTACAATTAGCGCCCGGGAAAAGAAGAGCGCCGACTCGCTTAAGTCAGTTAAAAAAGATAAAGATACTACTAAAAAGCCCACTGGTCCGGCTAAAGGGAATGCTGATCCAAGCGGCAGCCTTAATAAAAGCAATTCTAAAAAACCATAATTGATTTAATGTTAATCAACCGCGCCATTTAAAAAGTGACGAATTACTTTTTAATGGCAGATGGTTTTTTGACAGAAGTATCCTTAGCTATTTTTTGACCACCTGATCCGCTATTGTCCATAGTACCTGCATCACCGGTAGTGGTGGTGGGTTTGGTGGTATCAGTATTTGAAGGTGCATCTTTAACTGAAGGTGCATCATGAAAAGTATTTGCAGTATCACTCGTTTTATCTGAATGGTTTCCACTACATGCTATTGTAAATAAACTTATAGCCAATACAGTTATGGAAAGAGTTATTTTGTTTTTCATTGCAGTAGTATATGTTTGTAATTACAACATCAGTCAACCTGCAATGGTTTTAATTTAAAATAACACTTTAATAATCAACTATATACTATAATTAATTATAGATTTACTTTATATAATAACCAACCTGGCTTGGGTAAGCTTTTAAAAAAGGTAAGTTATAAACCGTTGCTAAAAACAGCCTTTATCATCCGGTATCTATCACTCATATCCTTTTTAAGCTCTATATTTTTAAAACTTTTATTAGCTAATAGCTGCACTGTTTCAGGGCCATAACTTTCATTAATCTCTAAAAATAATAATCCATTATTTACCAGATTATTTACAGCGAAATCGGCTATGGCTTTGTAAAACAGCAATGGATCATCTTCGGGTACAAAAAGTGCGGCATGCGGTTCAAAATTGATTACATTGATGTGCATCTGCTCTTTGTCTTTTGGTGTAACGTAAGGTGGATTGCTGACAATGAGCTGTAGGCTATGAGTAGTAAGTAACGAGTTGTTTATTGGATTTAAAATATCAGCTTGTATAAAGTTTACATCTACTTCATTTAAACGGGCATTTTCTTTAGCTGTTTGCAGTGCGCCTGGTGAAATATCTATTGCCCAAACTTGTGCGTCTGGCAAGTTCTTTTTTAAACTGATAGCGATGCAGCCACTGCCGGTACCAATATCCATCATTTGGTATTGGCCGATATTTGTTGCTAATTGATCCTTACCTATTGACCATTCATTATTGACCATTGACTGAATTGCCCAATCAACCAATTCTTCTGTTTCCGGACGAGGGATAAGTACATTTGGATTTACCAAAAATTTTAAGCCATAAAATTCTGTATGGCCTAAAATATACTGTAAAGGCTTGCCGGTTCGTAGCTGGGCTAAAATACTTTCAAGTTGTTCAGCCTGTTCTGTTGTTATTTCTGTTTCCGGAAATGCCTTTATATTTGCTTTAGATAAGTTTAATATTTCACTGATTATTAACAAAGTAGTAGCATTAACCTCTTCTTTGTTGTATAGGTTTCCCAATCCTTGTTGAAAGGCTATAAATTCATCCTTTATTGTTTTCACACAACAAAGTAACATAAAATTGATTGTCAATACATTATAATTTATTAGTTACAAACGAGTGAGATTATGCTATATAATAGGTTTCAAAAAGTTAAGAAAAGTAAATTATTTTTATCAATGGGGCAGCGCGATATTCACACGCTTTATATCTAATAAATCAACCAATAATTAACCGACACTATATTTTTTAAGTTAGGCTTTGTTCGTTATATTTACTTGATAATCATTATTAGCCAGGTACAAGTAATATGCCATCAATATATTGCTATCACCATGAAAATCAAAAACAAACTTCTTTTAGGCTTTGGTATGATATTTATAGTCGTCCTCATTTTAGGGATGGTTTCGCTGTACTATATTGAAGTCATCTCTAAAACGTCCAGTGTCACGTTGAAAAATAATTATGCTACCTTAACTTTTACAAGGGAAATGCGTTCAGTTTTAGATGAGCATAATTTGCCTTTAACACCTCAGGCGGCAGATATCTTTAGCAGATCACTTAAAAAGCAGGAAAACAATATAACGGAATACGGCGAAAAAGAAGCAACAGCCGGAGTTCGTAAGGCCTTTTCCTTACTCATCGATCCTGCTTCAAATTTAAATCAGCAATTGGATGCGCAAAGAAGGATCTATTTCCTACTGAATAGGATAGATGATTTAAACATGAAGGCGATTGTTCATAAAAACGATTATACGCATTCGACCATGAGCAGAGCAACCATTTATCTGGGAGGTATAGGCTTTATTACGTTCCTTATTATTTTTGTTTTAGTGGTTAATTTTCCAGGCTTTATACTGAATCCGCTTCTGGCACTTACGGAGGGCTTGCAGGAAATCACCAATCATAATTTTAATAAACGGTTGGATTTTAAAACGAGTGAGGAGTTTACCCAGTTGGCTGACGCCTATAACACTATGGCTTCAGAAATTGGAAAAACGGAAAATGCTCATTTAACCAAAATCATATTAGGAGACTTAAGGATAAAAACATTAATAGAAGTCATGGAGGATAAGGTAATCGGAGTAAATGAAAAGAATGAGATTCTGTTTATGAATACTGCGGCAACGGAATTGATATATCGGGGCCAAAAGAATGTAACCGGCAAAGAGTCCCCCGAAAGTATAAATTTATTGGGGAAAATATTGAATTATAAAAGTCCTGAAATACCTTTAAAACTTGAGGTGAATGGAACAGTGTCTTATTTTTGTGTACAAAGCTTCGAAATTAATGCACCTAATCTGAAATTTGATTCTGCTGAGAATCTACAATATGCAGCATATCCGGCGGGAATGATCTTAATTTTACGCGCCGTACCAGCGCCGGGTAAGTAATGGAAATTTCCAAATGAAATACTTATCATCAATGCGTGATACCTAAGTAACTAAAAGAAATCAAAAGAAGTTGAATGTTTTGGGGTTAAATTATCTGCATTTTTGATGTGAAAATAAAACTATATCTATAAAGTTACATAAAAGCTATTTTTGCACCATGCCCAACCACAAAATATATATGCAACGCTGTCTGGAACTTGCTGAACTGGGCATGGGAATGGTTAGCCCTAATCCGATGGTAGGCGCTGTAATTGTGTATGATAATCGCATAATAGGTGAGGGATATCACCAAAAATATGGCGAAGCACATGCAGAAGTAAATGCGATAAACCAGGTGATTAACAGGCACAGTAACTACGCCCAGTTGTTAAGCCAGTCGACTATTTATGTATCGTTGGAACCCTGTGCGCATTATGGGAAAACTCCTCCCTGTGCTGATCTGATCATTAAACATCATATTACTACAGTAGTGGTAGGTTGCCGTGATCCGTTTGAACAGGTAGATGGAAAGGGAATAGAAAAGTTAACAGCAGCAGGCGTTAAAGTAATTACAGGTGTTTTGGAAGATGAGTGTAAATGGCTGAACAAAAGATTTTTTACACGGGTACAAAAACATCGTCCTTATATCATATTAAAATGGGCACAAACACAAGACGGTTTTTTTGCTCCCGATAATAATAGCCAGCTTTGGATAACTGGACTTGAATCCCGTAAACTGGTTCACCGGTGGCGAAGTGAAGAGGATGCGGTTTTGGTAGGAAAACGTACAGCAGTCATTGATAACCCGCAACTAAATGTGCGCTATGGTAACGGCAAATCGCCCAAAAGAATCGTGATTGATCGTAAGCTGGAATTAAGTCCTGCTTTACATCTATTTGATCAATCTGTTGAAACACTGATATTTAATGAAATTAAAACAGACATAGAAGGAAAAAATAAGTATATTGCCCTTGAAGATTTTGACAGATTTGTACCGCAATATATTTTATATCAGCTGTACTTGCAGGATATTCAATCCGTTATTATTGAAGGTGGCGCTTATACATTGAATACCTTTATTGAAGCGGGCCTATGGGATGAAGCCCGTATTTTTACAGGACCAATTAATTTAGCAAAGGGCGTCAAATCTCCGTTTATTACCGGTATAATTGCGGAAGAGTATTTATCAGGAACTGACAGATTGCAAATTTTATATCATCAATAATTAGTTAATGTTCTACGTTTTTTTAAGTATCTGTTGCAGTGTAATTGTTTCCATTTTATTAAAACTTGCCAAACGTTATCATATTGATGTGCTGCAAGCCATAACATGGAATTATTCTACAGCTATTCTTCTTACCGGGCTGTTTTTTAAGCCGCAATTACATTTTATACAAAGTGTACATAGTAATATTTATTTGTTATTGGGCATATTGCTGCCGGTGCTTTTTTTGATCATTGCCGCTTCGGTAAGGCTTACCGGCATAGTACGTACTGATGTTGCACAACGATTGTCATTACTGATTCCGATATGTGCCGCTTTTTTATTGTTTCATGAGCGGTTAAATAGCTTAAAGGTAGTTGGTATAATAGTAGGATTTGTGGCTATTGTATGTTCAATTCCATGGCAGAAACAAAGGAGAGGGAAAAAAGCAGGAGGTGCGTCATGGCTTTACCTGTTGGGTGTATTTGTTGGTTTTGGTATTATTGACATATTGTTTAAGCAAATATCGCTGTTTAAAGATGTGCCTTACACCACATCACTTTTCTTTATCTACATACTGGCATTCATCATATCATTGCTCTTTTTGGCTGTGCAGATATACAGAAAAAAAACGCGCTTCTCCTGGCCGCATATTTTAATTGGTTGGGTATTAGGTATAGTAAATTTCGGGAACATCTTGTTCTATATAAAAGCGCACCGGGCTTTGGCCAACGCTCCTTCAACTGTTTTTGCCGCTATGAATATTGGCGTTGTTGTTTTAGCAACCCTTGTTGGATTAATAGTTTTTAAAGAAAAATTGAGCCTGCTGAATAAAATCGGTATAGGGTTAGCAATCATAGCCATAGTAGTTATTACTAATTCTTGATAATTCCTCATGTTGTTTGATGATACTTACCGGACTATTAAAGGTCCATCTGAAGGGATATTTCGTGATAGAGGCAGCAAGTTTTTAGCCTTTGCTTTTCCGATAAATGGTGAAAATGAAATTAAGGAAATAGTTACCCGGTTAAAAGCCGAACATCCGAAAGCTAATCACCATTGCTGGGCCATGCGGCTGGGTATTGACCGTTCCGTATTTAAACTGAATGACGACGGGGAACCTTCGGGTACTGCAGGCCGACCTATATTGAACATCCTGCTCTCACGTGACCTGACTAATTTACTGATTGTAGTAGTACGTTACTTTGGAGGTACTTTATTGGGCGTGCCCGGCTTAATCAATGCTTATAAACAAGCTACAGAAGATGCTATTATACAAGCAGTTATTGTTGAAAATACAGTAAAAGATATTTATAACATTGCGTTTGATTATCTGCAAATGAACGCGGTAATGCGAATTGTTAAAGAGGATGATCTGACTATTATTTCCCAACAATTTGACAATAACTGCAGTATGCAGGTAGCTATCCGGAAAATGCAGGTCAACCAAACCTTGTTAAAGATGGATAAAATAGACGACGTTGTAATGGGCTATGTCCATTCCATATAATAGCTTTAAATTAAATAAGCACCCTTTTTATTCCCCATTTGAAGCATAAATGCTTATTTTAGTCGGATATGCAATCTTTTGAAATAGATAAATCCGATCTGCTGCGTATTAAAACCGCCCTTGAAGGCGATGATACTGAATTACAGCTTGTTCTTAAAGAGTATCATGCCTCGGAGATTGCCATATTATTTGAAAAGTTGCCGCAGGATGCCAAAGAAAGAATAATCAATGTGCTTCCTACAGACACTGCATCAGAGGTAATAGCTGAAATGGACGAAGAACATCGTCCGGGTGAGCTATTGATCAACCTTCATCCCGAAAAACGGTCTGAGATTGTTGAAGAGCTGGATTATGACGATGCCACAGACATTATTTCGCAATTAGAAGAGCATGAGCAGCGGGAAATATTAGAAGATATTGACCAGGACGATGCAACCAGTATTCGCGCCCTGTTAAATTATGACGAGAATACAGCAGGCGGGTTAATGAACCCCGAGCTTATTAAGGTGAACATCAATCTGGATAAAAAGGATGCGTTGGATGAGATCATTCGCCAGTCGGAAGAAATGGAGGAGTTTTATACCATTTATGTAGTTGATGATGCGGATACACTGCAAGGCGTACTATCTATAAAAAACATTATAAAAGCTCATGCCGACGCTAAGGTAAGAGACCTGGTAAAAACCGAACCGGTTTATGTAAAGTCCGATCTTGACCAGGAAGAAGTTGCCCGTTTGATATCTCAATATAATTTAACTGCCATTCCCGTGGTGGACGATCAGATGAAGTTGCTGGGAAGAATTACGGTTGATGATATCATCGACGTAATGGAACAGGAAAATACAGAGGATATATTAAAGATCTCTGGTGTATCGGAAGATGAAGAATTGAGCGGTAACTGGAAAGACGCTGTTAAAAGCCGTTTGCCATGGTTGGTTATTAATTTAGCTACCGCTTATTTAGCAGCATCTATTATCCGTTATTTTGGTTCAACTGTTTCGCAGTTGCCTGTATTGGCCGCTTATATGACCGTAATTGCCGGTATGGGAGGAAATGCAGCTACGCAGGCGCTGGCAGTAACGGTTAGGCGTATTTCTTTAAGTGACCTAACCGATAACCAGGCTTATAATACGGTACTAAAGGAGTTTTTGGTAGGTATGCTAAATGGTGCAGCTAATGGGCTGATTGTATTTGCCATAGCTTTATTTTATGATGCCGACCCAATGCTTGGACTGGTACTATTTTTAGCTATGACCGGGAATTTGATCATTGCCGGATTAACGGGCGCATCTATACCGCTGGTGTTAAAAAGGGTAGGGATTGACCCGGCAGTTGCCTCATCTATTATTATTACCACTTTTACAGATTGTGCCGGATTTTTACTGCCGCTGTTTTTAGCGACCAAACTTTTATTGCATCATTAATTTCAATTAAGCTTTGTAAATTTGCTATTGAAGAGCATTAAGCCATCATAAATTAATTCAACAACTTATGTTACATCCTGCATTCCAAGCTCAGTTACCAATAGTATCAAAATTATTTCAAGAAAATAAAATTAAAACCGCTTATGCTTTTGGATCTGTTATAGGTACTGAATTTAATGATAAAAGTGATATTGATTTACTCATTAATTTCCAGGAAGGGTTAGAACCCCTTGAAAGAGGAAAAATTTGGTGGGACTTACATGATACTCTGCGCCAATTATTTAATAGAGAAATTGATCTGGTAATTGAAGACTCCCTAAAAAACCCATATTTTATTGAAGAAATAAATGAAAAGAAACAATTGATTTATGCAGCGTGAAATAAAAAAATATCTTTTTGATATACAGAGCTGTATTGAAAATATTGAAAATTTTCTGGGTGAATCCCCAATATTTACCAATTTTGAACAAAATATAATGCTTCAACAGGCCATCGAAAGGAATTTTGAAATAATAGGTGAAGCAGTAAATAATCTGTTAAGAATTTATCCGGGTATCAAAATTACAGATGCCCGAAGAATGGTTGACACACGCAATAAAATAATTCATTCGTATGATGAAATACAACCTGTCCAAATTTGGAATATTATAATTAACCATCTATCCTTGTTAAAGCAGGAAATTAAAACACTTTTAGAAAATTAATCTAATAAAAACAGCATGACCGAAGTAAGATATAACTGGACAAAAGAAGAAATTACCGAAATTTATAATAAACCTTTATTAGACCTTATTTATGAGGCGGCTACCGTTCATCGTGAAAACAAAGATTATGCTGAAGTTCAGATCAGTTCATTAATATCAATAAAAACAGGCGGCTGTCCTGAAGATTGTGCTTACTGTCCGCAGGCTGCCCGGTACAATACCGGCGTTGATGTACACGCTATTATGCCCAAGGAAGAAGTTATTGCTGTAGCCCAAAAGGCTAAAGATGGCGGCGCTTCCAGGCTTTGCATGGGGGCCGCATGGCGCGAAGTACGTGACAACAAAGATTTTGACAAGGTGATTGATATGGTGAAAGCCGTAAATGAACTGGACATGGAAGTATGTTGCACCTTGGGTATGTTGACTGAGTCTCAAGCACAGCGGCTGGCTGATGCAGGTTTGTATGCCTACAATCATAACCTGGATACATCTGAAGAAGATTATAAAAGAATTATAACCACCCGTACCTATGATGAGCGTTTAAAAACACTGGAACATGTACGTAAAGCTAAAATTACTGTTTGCAGCGGTGGTATTATCGGATTAGGCGAAACTGTAGCCGACCGTATATCAATGCTTAAAACATTATCAAATTTACCCAAACATCCGGAATCTGTCCCTATCAATGCATTAGTGCCGGTACAAGGTACACCGCTTGCTGATCAGCCTCGTGTATCTGTTTGGGATATGGTGCGTATGATTGCTACCACACGAATTATTATGCCTAAAACAGTAGTGCGCCTATCAGCAGGCCGGACAGAAATGAGTGTAGTAGAGCAGGCGCTCTGCTTTATGGCAGGGGCTAATTCCATTTTTGCAGGTGAAAAGTTGTTAACTACACCAAACCCATCTTTTGATACTGATATGGCGATGTTTGAATTATTAGGCTTAACACCACGTAAAGCATTTAAGAACGGACGCCCTAACGAAAGCAAAGAAATAAAAGAGATGAGTATTAACGAGGTGATATCATAAAGCCACGTCGTCGCTCAGATAAGCTCATGAGAAAACCTTGAGCTTATCTGAACGGCAAAATTTTATTATACTGCATCCTTATTCTTTTCCTTAAAGCTATAATACAAGTAGAATAGTGCAGGTAATATAAATAAACTGCCTATCAGCAAAGCTATTCCTAAATCATCAATTGTTTTTACAGGGGCGTGGTCAGTTAGTAATGACATTTTTTGTCCGCCTTTAAGGATAATAAAATTGGGGAAGTGCCGGTAACCAACAGATAACAAAATCATAGTTACCTGGAAAGCTGCAAACACACGTGCAATCATCTTTTTCCCTAAGCTGATCGTTATCCAAAGCAATACTAACGAGATTGACGCGGCTATAACAGCAGTCAGACTAATTACATTTCCAAATATCCATTGCGCCAGGTGGATGTTTTCAACTTCAGCGGCTATAAACACCAGTCCTCCGCAAATAAATGCCGCCAGGTTAAGAGCTTTAGCTTTATTAATAAAACGCTGTACATCATTTGGCTCCGTAGCTTCGCCAATTAAGTAAATAGCTGCCAGGAAACCACATAAGGAAACAGTGAAAAATCCTACAGATATAGAGAACCAGTTGAACCAGCTAAAAATGTAAGCCGAAGCAAAAGTATTTGCACCCGGATCAATTTGCCCGGAAATAGCGCTTCCTGCAATTATTCCTAAAAATAAAGGGGTAATTACGCTGGAATAAGTAAATATATGATTGTACAGGGCTTGTGTTTTTTCATCCTTTATCGCGTCATAATTACGAAAGGAGAAAGCTGTACCACGGGCTATAACTCCCATGAGCATAATTAATAACGGAATATGCAGGTAGATACTTAGCTGGCTGTAAATAACCGGGAAACCTACAAATAAAATTACTACCGCTATGATCAGCCACATATGGTTGGCCTCCCATATCGGCCCGATGGCCTGATACATGGTTTTGCGGGTACGGTGCTTGTTGCCATCAGATGTAAAAAATTCAATTATACCTGCGCCAAAATCGGCCCCGCCTAATAAAAAGTAAAGAACAATTGCGAAAAATAAAAAAAGGATAACTACAGTTAGCATAATACTTTATTTAACGATCATATAATTGAGGAACCATTTTAATTTGCCGCCATAATAAAAATATAACAGCAAGGCTTAAAGTAAAATATACAAAGCTAAAAAGGTAAAACGTATAAACTATACCGGGCATAGGCGTAACAGCCTCACCGGTACGCATAATACCCTGTATTATCCACGGTTGCCTGCCTACTTCAGTTACGGTCCATCCGGCTTCTACGGCTATAAATCCTAATGGTGTGCTTATAATAAACAGCTTTAAAAACCAATCTTTAAAAAGCCAGCTTTTCTTTTTCCATAAAGCTATAAAGTACAAAACACCTGCCAGCATCATGATCATTCCAGCTATAACCATAATTTGAAAAGCATAATGAGTAATAGCAACCGGAGGCTGATCTTTAACAGGTATAGCATCAAGGCCTTTAACTTCCTGTTTAAAGTTATCATGCTCCAAAAAACTTAATAAACCGGGTATCTCTATACTAAATTTGTTTCTTTTGTTAACGGTATCGGGTATGCCGCCTATCACTAACGGAGCATAACTTTGCGTATGAAACAACGCTTCCATTGCTGCTGATTTTGCCGGCTGCCTTTTTGCAGCGCTTTTTGCAGCAATGTCACCGCTAAATGGTTGTAAAATAGCGGCTACAGCGGCAAAGAAAACAGCTATTTTAAAGGCTTTAGAATGAAACCCAACATTTCTTTTTTTGTAGACCATTAATGCATGTATCCCTGCAACGGCGAAACCGGTAGCTACAAATGCGGCAAGCGTCATGTGCAAAGCCTCAGAAAACCAGGCTTGGTTAAACATGGCTTTCATAGGGTCAATATTTAGATATTGCCCGTTAACATAGTCAAAGCCCGATGGGCTATTCATCCATGCATTTGCCGCGACTACCAAAATACCCGAAAGAATACCACTAACGCCAACTACTATGCCTGTAAACCAATGGAACCACTGGTTAAACCTGTTCCATCCGTAAAGAAAAAATCCAAGGGCTATAGCTTCAATAAAAAAGGCTACACCTTCTAATGAAAAGGGCATGCCAAATATTGGCCCGGCATGTTTCATAAACTCCGGCCATAACAAACCGAGTTCGAAAGATAACATAGTACCTGATACCGCGCCGGTGGCGAAAAAAATAGCCACGCCTTTGCTCCAGGCCTGCGTAATATTTTTATAAACCGGATTGCGTGTTTTAATATATTTATAATGTGATATGGCCATAAACACGGGCATTACCATACCTATACAGGAATATATAATATGAAAGCCTAATGACAAGGCCATTTGTGAGCGGGCTGCTATAAAATCATTCATATATAATAAACAGAATAAGTAAAGATACCTGTATAGTGTTTAAAGCAATACCAAACATTTAATAATAAAGCTAATACATATTGATTTTAAATAAATAATAAATAACTAATTGAGTTGTTAAGTTGGAATGAGTTGATTAAGCACATGGTATGGTTATATTTCATGAAAAACAAATACACCATAATATCATACAGATCAAACACTATCCGGAATCAAATGGTATAAATAATGTTGTTTAGTTAGTCTTTAAGCGGTACTTTAACATTTTAAATCTGCAGCTATACATGAACGAAGAATCAGCGAGGTTAAAGGATACAAACTGGAAAAAATGGGGGCCGTATGTGAGTGACCGTCAATGGGGAACAGTTAGAGAGGATTATAGCGCCAATGGGGATGCCTGGAATTATATAACGCATGATATGGCGCGCAGCAAAGCCTATCGCTGGGGCGAGGAAGGTATTGGCGGTATTTGTGATAACGAGCAACTACTTTGCTTTGCTGTTGCTTTATGGAACAAAAAAGATCCAATTATAAAGGAGCGCTATTTTGGATTAAGCAACCCCGAAGGTAATCATGGTGAAGATGTAAAGGAACTCTATTATTACCTGGATAATACGCCTACCCATTCGTATATGAAAATGCTGTATAAGTACCCGCAACAGGAATTCCCATATACATGGCTGCCGGATGAAAATAAAAGAAGAACACGCAACGATCCTGAATTTGAAATTATTGACACCGGGATATTTGATCAGGATGCATACTTTGATGTATTTATTGAGTATGCCAAAAATACGCCGGATGATATATTAATAAAGATCACCATCAATAACCGTGGAGACCAGGCGGCTGCTTTAAACGTCATGCCTACGGTTTGGTTTCGTAATACCTGGGCCTGGGGTTATGATAATTATATACCCAGGCTTTCCACAGATGTCCAGGGTGTATTAAGTATTTATCATAAAGATATGAATGAGTATTGGTTGAAAGCGGAAGGGGCACCTGAATTAGTGTTTTGTGATAATGAAACCAATACAAAGCGCTTATATAATACCGATGATGGAAAGCCTTTTCATAAAGATGGGATCAATGATTATATCACTAAAGGCGCTGATACTGTCAATCCACAAAAAAAAGGAACTAAGGCAGGTATTAATTACGATATAACTATTGCGGCCAGGCAAAGTGTAACCCTGCGTTTAAGGTTAACTAACGACGCTAAAAATGGGTTTGATGATTTTGACACACTGTTTAACACTCGTGCCGCCGAAGCAACAGCTTTTTATACGGACCTGCAACAAAATCAAACTGATACAGACAGGGCCATGCTACAACGCCAGGCTTTTGCCGGAATGTTGTGGAATAAGCAATTTTATTATTATGATATTCATCAATGGCTTATTGGTGACCCAGCAGGGCCGGTGCCACCTGTTGAGCGGTTAAATGGGCGAAATATACAATGGCAGCATTTCAATACCCGCGATATTATTTCAATGCCTGATAAATGGGAGTACCCCTGGTTTGCAGCCTGGGATTTAGCTTTTCATTGCCTGGCATTTGCAAGTATTGACATGGCTTTTGCAAAAAATCAACTCTTACTGCTGGTGCGTGATTGGTATATGCACCCTAACGGGCAGTTACCGGCTTATGAATGGGCATTTGGCGATGCCAATCCGCCGGTACATGCTATGGCAACCTGGAAAATATATAACCAGGATAAGGAAGCCAATGATGGCAAGGGCGATACTTATTTTTTAGAGCGGGTATTCC
>JAQBOY010000313.1 GCA_028287805.1 Mucilaginibacter sp. | reverse complement strand
ACACCGATAAAAATTACCTAAAGTATTTTTACTATCTAATCTGCTGTTTGAACCCTTAAACTTTAATTAGGAAATTAAAATTTAATTCTTTTACTTTGTAGTGTACTATTATACTAATACACTATTCAGCATGATAGCAATAAAAAATTTAAGTTTTGCTTACCCTCAACAGCCACTGCTTTTTAAAGATCTTAACCTCTCTTTAAAAAAAGGTCATATTTATGGGTTATTAGGGAAAAATGGCGCTGGGAAATCAACGCTGTTAAAAAATATGATCGGCCTTGTATTTCCGTCAAAGGGAAATTGTCTGTTCAACGGCACCAATGTATCTAATCGTCCGGTATCAGTATTGGAGGATATTTACTTTATAGCTGAGGACCTATTTGTCCCCTCGCTTACCCCCGTTCAATTTATTGCTAATACAGCAAGCTTCTATCCCAAATTCAGCAAAAGCGATTTCTACCACTACCTGAAAGCGCTGGATGTTAATATGGATGCCATGCTGGATAAGCAGTCATACGGGCAGCAGAAAAAAGCGATGATCGCATTTGGCCTCGCTACAAATACAAGTTTATTGATAATGGATGAACCAACCAATGGACTGGATATCCCTTCAAAAGTACAGTTTCGCAAACTAATTGCCTCGGTATTAACTGATGATCGCTGTATAGTGATCTCCACACACCAGGTGAGGGATTTGGATAGTTTGATAGATACCCTGCTGGTGCTGCATGAATGTGAGATAGTGGTTAATCAATCTTTAGACGAAGTTGCGGAACAACTTCTGTTTGGTACCTATCCAGATACAGATGGCATGCCCGTTTTATATGAGGAAGAAAGCATCCGAGGCAAAAATGCAATTCTGCGCAATACAACGGGCAAATACAGTAAAGTTGATATGGAATTACTTTTCAATGCCATTATCAGCGGTAACCCATCACTTTTAGCAACCTTAAAAGCATCAACTAATGAGCAACGTATTTAAATCAAGCAGGTTTGGCAAGCTGTTTATCAAGCATACTATAGAACACTATAAAGGTTACCTGATGTCGTTAACTGTGTTGATTGGTGTAATGGTACTTGGCGGCGGTTTTATGTTATATATGATCAACGCTCCTATTGACAAGGGGTTTCAAACAGCAGTTTTTATCATAATCCTAATGCTTGCAGGCACCATATTTACCAGTACCGTATTTGCCGATATAGCGGATAAGAAAAAAGCGATAGATTCTCTTACGCTGCCCGCCTCACATTTTGAAAAATTTCTTGTAGGATGGGTATACTCTTTTTTGATTTTCTGTATAGTTTATACGGTTAGCTTCTATGTGGTTATCCTGGTTTTAGTACATCTCAAGCATTTTCCGGGGCAAGCACCCGAAATTATGAATGTTTTTGAATACCCCGTTTACCAGATATACCTGCTTTACGCTTTTCTGCATGGTATATCGTTTTATGGGGCCATTTTTTTTGAGAAGCTGAATTTTATTAAAACCGCTTTTATCTTTTTTATAGTGGTGGCAATTATAACTTTGATGAACAAGGTTGTGCTGAGTGCATTATTAGGGCGGGATGTGATGACCAGTCCACCTTTTGGCGATGCCCGGTTTAAAGATGGCAACACGATAGCCGACATCAATATAACGGCGATGTGGGAACCGATAATATTATCACTTCTTACCGTGCTGGCTATTATTTTTTGGATAGCAACATATTATCGTTTAAAAGAAAAGCAGGTTTAATTAACAAATACCTTATGGAGTTTAGAGATAACGAAGCCATATACCTGCAAATTGCTGCTTATGTAAGCGAAAATATACTATTGGGTAAATGGCCTTCAGAGCAAAAGATACCGTCGGTACGAGACCTTGCAATTGAGCTGGAAGTTAACCCTAATACGGTTATGCGGTCATACGAATTTCTGCAAAACCAGGGGGTGATCTATAATAAAAGAGGGCTCGGTTTATTTGTTGCTGCCGAAGGTTATGATAAAGTAAAGCAATACCGTAAAGAACGTTTCATACAGCATGACCTGCATGAGTTTTTCAGAAACATTTACCTTCTTGACATTAGCCTCCAGGACCTGGAACAACGATATAAACAATTTAAAGTGGATAATTACGACTCAAAATCAGATAAGAACCATGAAAACAAGCAATAAATTAATGATCTCAGCGCTGTTCCTGATTTTAGCGTCACTTTTTGTTTATGATCTTTTATTACAGTCATCCTATCGGTCAGGCGCCTATAAAGATCCTTATAGAAATTATGTTACGCTGCCATTTAAGAATTTTGACGCGGTTGACCTTAACTCCTCTACCGCGGCTAATGTAAAATTTGTGCAGGGGCCTTTCCGGGTAAGGATAGATAAAACTGCTTTAGAATATGTAACGGTTAAACAACAAAACAACCGTTTGCAAATTGATGCCAGCTTTAAAGATAGCTATCGGTACAACCCTAATCCGTATACCTTGGTTATATCATGCCCAAAACTTACAGAAGTTAAAGCAAACGCCACGTATTTAGCGCATAAGAAGCAAGTTACTGACACTATAGTTCATGAAAGCTGGAATATGCGCAAGGTTTTAATAGATGGATT
>JAQBOY010000277.1 GCA_028287805.1 Mucilaginibacter sp. | reverse complement strand
TTACCTGTATGGCCTGGTTAATTTAAGACTGAATGATATTACTAATGCCAAAGATGGCTTTTCTATAGCCAGCCAATCTGTTGAATATAGAGCTGCTTCTTATTTAGAGCTTGCTAAGATTTTCGTCTGCGAAGGTGAAAATGAAAAGGCCTTAAATTACATAGAAAAATCCCTGCAGTTTCAGCCGTCAAACAGGCAATCCATCTGCCTGGAAATTATTATTAACCGGTTAAAAGGTAATAAAGCTGTAGCACTTTCTTTAACAGAGAAATTAATTAAAAATGACCCCATAAGTTATATAGCCAAATTTGAGCTTTCAAAGCTAAGCAACAACACTGTTGAGAACTTAACAACCAGCGAAATGCCTTATGAAACCTATATAGAGGCAGCTTCATTTTATTCCAATTTAAACCTTTACCGGGATGCCCTTGAAATATTAGCTTCATCACCGCAATATGCCCTGGTAAGTTTATGGCAAGCCTGGTTATTTTCAGTTTCAGGCGAGCCTGAAAAGGCAGTACAGCAATTAAATTTAGCTGATACATTAACGCCGGCATTTGTATTTCCGCACCGCGAAGAGGATGTAAAAGTATTGACATGGGCTGTCGACAACCATAATTCCTGGAAGTTTAAATATTACCTTGCTTTAGCTTATACCCAAAACTTAAGAAAGCAGGAAGGCTTGCAATTATTGGAGGCCTGCGGTAGTGAACCTGATTTCTATTCCTTTTATATAATCCGGGCGGAGTTAAAAAAATCAACTGATGATGCCGGTTGTTTGGCCGATCTGGAAAAAGCAAGAAAACATGCCCCTGTTCAATGGCGAACGGCACTGCTGTTATCAAAATATTTTGCAGAAAAAGAAAACTGGGAAAAGGCACTTAAAATTGCCAAACAAGCCTATCAACACAATAAAGCTAATTACTATGCAGGGCTTCAATTGGCAAAGTGCTTAATGTATACGCACAATTATGCAGCCGGAATTGAGCTAATGAACGCTATCAGGGTTTTGCCTAACGAAGGTGCAGCAGATGGAAGAAACAGCTGGCGGGAAACACATTTGTATGCTGCACTGGAAAACATAGACGAAAAGAACTGGGAACAAGCTATTTACTACATCAGGCAAAGCAAAATATGGCCCGAAAACATGGGAGTAGGTAAACCATACCATGTTGATGAGCGCCTGGAAGATTTTATGGAATTCTATTGTTTGTTGCAGGACAACCAGGAAGTTCCTGAATCTTTAATTGATTCGATCAAATATTACAGAGACAGCTATAAAACAACGCCTTACGGATCAACCGATTTTTTAACTATGCTGATGTTTCAGTATGCCGGTGAATTTACAAAAGTTTATACAGTATTGGCAAACTGGCTAAGGCAAGATGCAAACGGTTTAGCCATACAATGGAGCAAAGCATTCATTAATAATAATATAGATGAGGTTAATTTAATAGGAAGTAAAAAACAAGTTCCAATAGAAGCATTGCCTTATGAAACTCCCTTTGATGACCGCTCCTTTCCTTTTATAAAAGAACTATATAAAAGGGGAATATTTGAAAATTTCAAATTAATTGAAGAAAAAGTAATTAAAAAACTTAGTTGTTAAAAAATAAATTCAGCATTATGGAAACTCCTCAGCTCACAGATTTATCAATACATCACCAATTATTGTCAGATTTTTTTAAATGGCCTGTCAACAAGGAAGAATGGGAACAATATAAGCTTACTGATGAACAGGTAAGTTTTTTTAAGGAGAATGGTTATCTCAGTGATATCAGGTTTTTAGAAGAATGGCAGGTTGACCAGTTGAATAAAGATCTGACACGTATCGCAGACCCCAATTTGCCCGATCATACTTTGTTTCACCAGTTCTTTTCAAACGCGTCTACAGATCCTGATTCTGTTTTATTTCATGCCCTGGGCGCATGGCGCATTACCCCGGGCTTTCATGATGTTTTATGGAACCCAAGGTTTGTAATGGCGGCCAGCCAGTTATTAGGTAACAGAACAGTACGCTTTTGGCACGATCAGTTATTTTGCAAACCGGCCAAACATGGTGGAGTTGTTGCCTGGCATCAGGACTATTCTTACTGGACACGCACCTACCCTTTACAGCATTTAACCTGCTGGGTTGGTTTGGATGATGCTACAACCGAAAACGGCTGTATGTATTATGTGCCTAAAAGCCATAAATGGGGATTATTACAAAAACCTGAACTTGCCGGCGAAATGGAAGGGTTAATGGAATTTTTAACGGAGGAACAAAAAGCGGCATTTAAACCTGTTCCTATCGAGCTAAAAAAAGGTTACGGCACATTTCACCATCCGTTATTGATACATGGCTCTTATGAAAATAAATCGGACCGGTTAAGAAGAGCTTTTGTATTAAATGTATTTGCAGATGGAACAAAATCTGATACAGATAAAGAATTAATGCCGGGAACCCCTGCTGTACCAAAAGGCGAAAAAATAAAAGGACAATTTTTTCCGATATTAATTGACCCTGTTTTAGAACTTGCCTGATTAACTAATAATCTGTAACTGAGTAATTTGATGAATATCTTATTTTTTTGCACACGTTGGGGAAGTGAAAACCTGTCATGGCCTGATTTTTTGCTAAAAGCAAATGATTCAGGTTATGATGGAATTGAAACAAGCTTACCGCTGGATGCAAAAGAACAGGATCATATTTTAAACGCGATAAACAAGTCGGGCCTCAAGCTCATTGGGCAGCATTGGGATACGGTTGAGCCTGAATTTAATAAGCATATTGAAGAGTTTGAGCAAAGATTAGGTGCTATGGCTCTTGCTAAGCCGCTATTTATCACTTCGCATACCGGAAAAGATCATTATACCATTGATCAAAATATACAGCTTTTATCACTGGCGCAAAAGATCAGTTCAGAAACAGGAGTACCGATCATCCATGAAACACACCGGGGGAAATTTAGCTTTGCTGCACATATTACGAAAACGTACCTTGAAAAATTACCCTGGTTAAGGCTCACGCTTGATATTTCACACTGGTTCAATGTAGCGGAAAGCTACCTTACTGATCAACCCGTTGCTGTGGAATTAGCTTTACAACATACTGACCATATACATTCGCGTATAGGATATACAGAAGGCCCCCAGGTGAATGATCCACGATGTGATGAGTGGCGGGAAACCGTTGACCATCATTTAAATTGCTGGGACAGGGTGATAGCCATTCAAAAAGCCAAAGAAAAACCTGTATTCACTTTCACATCAGAGTTTGGGCCATTTCCTTACATGAATCATGAAATAAAAACAAAAAATCCGGTGTCAGATCAATGGGATATTAATGTTTACATGAAAGACCTGCTAAAAAAAAGATATAATTATTTATTACAACCTTAACCTAACAATTATGCCATCAGTTAATCCGGTTCAAACAAATAACAATAAAGGCTACAGAAAGCAAATAATCACTATAGGGGCTTTCTTTTTCATATTTGGTTTTATAACTTGGATAAATGGCACGTTAATACCTTATTTAAGAATAGCATGCGAATTGGAAGAATGGCAGGCCTATTTAGTAACTTTTGCCTTTTATATATCTTATACAGTAATGGCAATTCCATCGGGCAGGATATTACAGCGCACCGGCATAATTAAAGGCATGCGTATTGGTTTAATTATAATGGCTGTGGGCTGTATCCTGTTTATTCCTGCGGCTTTAATACGGTATTATCCACTTTTTTTGTTGGGCTTATTTATTGTAGGTACCGGAACTACCTTATTACAAACTGCTGTAAACCCATACATTACGCTGCTTGGAGCACCTGAAAAAGCGGCACAAAGAATAAGCATCATGGGGATTTGCAATAAGTTTGCCGGTGTTTTGGCCCCAATAATTTTGGGCGCCATTATTTTAAAAAACTCTGACGGATTAATAAAAAGATTACAATTAATGCCGGCAAGCAGTAAAACCGCTTTTTTGAATAACCTGGCGCATACAGTTATATTACCCTATTGCATATTAGCTGCCTTACTTTTAATAATAGCCTATGCCATTAAATTTGCTCATTTGCCCGAAATAGAACCTCCCGCCATTAATACAGATGATGAGCTTATTCCGACCTTACCACTTAAACAACGTTTAAATTTTTTCCTGGGCTTTTTAGCAACTTTTTCAGCTGTTGGATTAGAAGTTATAGCAGGCGATACTATCGGGAATTATGGTATTTATCATGGCCTATCATTAAATGTAGCTAAAAGCCTTACCTCCTATACCTTAGCCTGTACAATGATTGGTTACCTGTTTGGCGCTTATGCCATACCAAAACTCATAACCCAGGAGAAAGCCTACTTTTATTCATCATGTCTTGGTATAGGCGTTGCACTGCTTGCTATGTTTATTCCCGGTTCAACATCTATAGCTTTTATCGCTTTATTGGGATTGACAAATGCTATTTTATGGCCTGCCATTTGGCCAAAAGCGCTTAAAGGTTTAAAAGGCACGGCGCTAAATACAGGCTCGGCAGTTTTAATAATGGGTATTGCAGGCGGAGCAATAATGCCGCTGCTATATGCTTTATTAGCAAAAGGTATTAACAATCAGTATGCTTATGTAATTGTAATACCATGTTATCTATTTAATGTGTACTACTGCCTTAGGGGGAAAAAACAAACTCGTAGGGTTAAACTCCATATGAATACCCCGGCCAGCCTTTAAGATTATAGCAGTTAAGGCATCAACCAATTATCGGTTCTAAAAGGAGAAGCGGGTAATCCGGCTTGATTATAAAGATTTCCTGGCGGATTATCGGCCCAATTATACCTTACAGCTATAGGTTTGTCCGCCTGTTCATTATAAACAATCACAGTGTTATTTATAACCATTGCTTTTGCCCCGTAGAATATATGATCTGCGCCAGCAATACCAAACCCCTTTAGTTCCCTGGGTTGCTCTCCTTTTAACATTAAACCATTTCCTATTGTTAAAGGACTATTATCGTCAAAAGTTAGCCTGATCTTATTTCCTTCTATTTTCATTGAACGGTATTGCGGCCCCGAACAAATGATATTTTCGCCGTATACTACGCGCCGGGCTACTAATGCCAATCGCACGGCCACATCCTTTTTATTAACGGGATGAATGTTACCGGCCTCACCCAGGTCAGTAGTAACTACCATTCCGGTTTTAGGTAATGCAAGCGCTTTCAGTTGCCCCTCCCTCACCCATGGCCAGTTACCCTCAGCAGGCAATTTGGCTGGTGCTCTAAAATTAGCTAATTGTACATATAAAAAAGGAAAACTACCCTGGTGCCATTGGCGTCGCCAATCTTCTATCAAGCGCGCAAATATTGTTTTATAAGCTATCGCATCAGCCAAAGCATCACCATTATTTTCGCCCTGATACCAAATAACGCCCTTTATCCCGTAATGTAAAATTGGGTTTAACATAGCGTTGTAAAGATTTGCCGGGCCATTAAAACCGCCATCCGGCGGAACAGGTGCTGGTGGTGTAGCACGTATTGGTTTAGGATGCGGAGGAACCGGTCCTTCGCCTGCTTTTGCAACATCAGCATCCCATTGTTTAACTGCCGCTGTATAATCATTACCATAGTCCTTATTCCATTGATCCAATGCAACGTGGTAATCTGTCATTTGCTGCGGATAAGTCGAACTTGCAGTCCTAAAATTATCTACAAACCCCTGATGTGCAGTAATATAGGTTGAAAATGGAGGATCTTGTTGCAGCCCCTCTATACTTACCCAGGTTTGTGCCGGTGTGCCGCCTTTGTATGTTCCGATTATACCGACAGGGCCATGCGTTATGTTTCTTATTTCTTTGGCGAAATAATAGCCGATTGCCGAAAACCCCTGCCAGGGTTTATGGTCGTAAACTATATTTTCTGGAGAACAAACAACCCACTTACCAACTAACGGATCGGCGTTTGCAGTGTCTATATCTTGCCGGGGCTGCAATGAAGTAGCTATCGGTACTGTAAA
The DNA here is from genome assembly GCA_028287805.1 of Mucilaginibacter sp. Classification (GTDB taxonomy): domain Bacteria; phylum Bacteroidota; class Bacteroidia; order Sphingobacteriales; family Sphingobacteriaceae; genus Mucilaginibacter. The sequence continues at coordinate 10,984 of JAQBOY010000277.1, read as the reverse complement.
TAAATGTAAAAGCGAATCATGAGCATTGGCAATAGCTTCAGCTCCGTGTTTTTCATTCCTGATACCAAATTCCATGTTCGACTGGCCCGAAGCTACCCATACGTCACCAATTAATATATTTTTAAAAAGGAGTTGCTGACCGTTCCCTTTAATAACCATTTCATATGGCCCTCCGGCCTTATACGAACCAAGTTTTAAGAACCATTTCCCGTTTTTGCCTGCCTTCGCCTTAAAGATATAGCCCATGAAGTTTATTTGTATATTTTCACCTGCATCGGCCCAACCCCATATAGGCACCTTCATATTACACTGCAGTACCATGTTATCACCAAATATAGCGGGAACCCTTACTGCAGCGCAAGCAACACTATTGTGCAGCACAGCAATGGTGCACAACATACAAGTTAGACAGATCAAATATTTTTTCATTTGAGCGATTATTAGTCCCGCTATTTAATGTCCATAGCATGATCAGCCATTGCATTTTGACCGCTCCATATTTTCACTGCCGACCATGGTTGCGCAGGTGCGCTCCAGTACTCATCAGTAGCAGGAAGCCCCAACGGCAAAAATATATCTGTACATAAATAAAGGCTGCCGGTTGTTATATAAAAATCGGCTAATCCTATTTGTTTACCGCATAATCCCAGGTTTAGCCAGCCATCTTTAGTAAACGTTTCAGGTGCTGACAGGGTCTTTCTAACAACCGCGGTCAATGCGCACCTTACTTGTGCAGGACTTAATATTTCAGGAAGCTGCTTTTTAAAAGACATATTAGCCAGGTGATGAAAAGCACCTCCCCTATATACAATTGATCGGCCCGTTGCCGGATAGGAACCATCCGTGTTGATCATTCGTTCCTGTATTTCAGCGTATCGCTTTGAAATTTTATCAAGGCGGCCGGAATAATTAATATAAGTTTTGTTTTTGGCGTTAGTGATATCCAAAATAGTTGACAGAAACGGCTGTATCACATAGCTGTTATAATAATCCAGGTGGAATGTCATACCGTCCGAAAACATACCATCACCCGTATACCAATACTCCATAAACTGGCGTACACCAAAATCTATCCGCATGGCATCATAAGGTAACCCGTACTTACAAAAAAACGCCTCAATAACACCCGAAAACAATATCCAGTTATTATAGCCCGGGGTAAATGAGCGCGTAATATTTAAAGCTGTAGCTACCTGTTGCTGTACCTCAGTGCTTAAATGCTGCCATAGCCACGGGCATCTTATCAGGCCTAATGCAAAAAAAGCGCCGTCAACCAATGGTTGGGCTCCCTGCCATTGCATATAATCCTTAGCCCTGGGGTTTGTTGCGTTTGCAATGGCTTTTAAGGTCCATTCCCTGTATTGGTTCCTCAGCTTTTGTTCATCGGGCGAACCACCTTCCAGGTTAAGCCAGGGGGCAATACCACTTAATGTACGGCCAAAAGCTTCCAAATAAGCCACTTTCAACCTTGTTTCTTTATTATCAGGATGCTCAGCCAGCAACACCGGCATTTTTGCTTTAAGTTCATCATTGGCCAGGTTTTGTATTACCGGTCGGGCTACTTTATCCAGGTAACTTAAATTATAGGCTCTATCATTCATTCCCACTGTTGCCTGGGCATGCACAGCAGACAATGGCAAAGCCAGCAAAAACAATATAAATATCTTTTTCATCCCTTAATTAATAGTTTGTAATGGGTACTCTTATTTATAGATGGTATAATTTACAGTCGTTTTCAATACCGGGGATTTAGCAACCAGCAATAACCGGTAAATATCATGATGATCCCAGGATGTTTTCAGGCCCTGATCTTCAGGATCACTCAACTCCATTTTCTCCTTTTTTATATTCCAGTAGTTCGCATCGTAATCCAGTGTAACTACCTTTTCATCGGGTAGCGTAAAATATATTTTTCCGGGATGACTAATATCCGTTAGGCAAACCGTGATGAAAGTTTGTGTCAGGTTTTTGGCTGGTGTACTTAACCCGTAGTTATCGGTGATTCTTATTTTACCGGTTTTAATCATATCAATATTACGCTGCCAATAAGTGATACCTGTATTTGCAGGATAAGCATTTTTAATATCCATACTTAAACTGCTATGATCTCTGCTTGATTGATACTTTACAGCCGATGCCGCGTAACTAATTCCATCCTTTTGCTGGTTATTATTGATAACCGGCAGGTTATGATAGGCTGAAGTATTGAACCATAGCTTATATCTTTCTTTAGAGAACGTTCTGGCGGTATAGGTTCCGCTTCCAACATCAATTATTACCGGATAATTATCAGCATAAATCATAAAATCGCCAACATCATTATGGTTATGGCTTTCTCCGTTATTTCCGCCATGCGCAGCAACAAATAATCCGTTTGCCGACCTGGATGCCATCAACTGAATATCACTATACCAAACATCCGGCAAGTCCTTATAGGGCGGGCTAAATTTTTCGACAGTACCTGTTAAAAATAAGTTATATAACCGGCGTGTGCGCCTGAATATTTCAACCTCGCTTTCATGCAATGGCCTATCATAAGTCGCCCAGCTTCCAAACCTGATCATCTGCTCATCATTGATCAATTTGCCAAATCTGTAGATCATTACGCCGTCTACTTCAATTTTAGGATGTGCATCTGCCACATCGATGAAATAAGACCCGCCAATATGGGTTTTATAAATATATGACCCTATCTTTTTTACAAACGGATCACCATAAATATTAATCTTACCTGCGCTGGCATCATCCAGCAGGTTCAATACATCAAAAACACTGGCTCCGGCTGCAAACCAATAGGTTGGCCCTTCGTCACATCCTCCATCGTTACCCAGCCCGTTAATGTACTGATCAGTAATTTTTATGCAGCGGTTAACGGCATCAACACGTTTACCGGTATTTTTTTCTAATAACAAAGCAGCGGTTAAATAATTTGATGCTATCCACGGAGCCCAGTTGTTTAATTTAGCGTTTGGATTACCGTTTCCCATCCATTCATAATGAGCAGTAACCATAGGGACAAAAATCCTTCTGTTTATTTCATAATAGATTCGTGCGCGCAATAAAGGGGATACCTTTTCCAATTGATCCCCCACAAAGTAGTCTGTCCATGCCAAAATAGAAGCCGTTTCAGCCGCAAACAGGTCAACCACCGGATCTTGTACATCAGCCATGCCTACACCCGCTTTTTGCATGGTTAAATGTACCGGCAAGCCCCAATAGGTTTCCTCGCAGGTAGACCATACACCATCCACAATATGGTCAATAAAACGACCTTTACCTTCGGCGGCCTCAGCCAGTACCAGATCCCAAAGCATATTCCGCTTTACAAACGACAGCCTTTCATAATGTACCCTGTTACCAGTTCGCACAAATTCCAGCATAACAGTTGCAGAAATAGGCTGAAAATCTTTTTTAAGCGCTTCCTCGCCGTTTTTAATAATGTTTTTTATAACACTGTCTGGCAAACGTTTTTTCCATTCCTCAGCAGTTTTAGGAAAAGGTTTCCAATCTTTTTGAGCCACCAGATTACCGCCGGATGCAGGCAATAAAAACTTTTCAAGTAAATCCCGGTGTGTAATTTGCGCATTGGCTTTAACACCTAACAATGTTAGCAGTAATACACCAAACATTTTATACTTAAAGTTCATAAACATTCAATTTGTGAAGGTAAATTTCATCTTATTAACTAAACTAAATATTATACCGGATATAACCTGCAAAATTCTATATCCTATTTATTAAGCGTTAATGTTACCTTATTCAACTCAACCGAATTTGGCCCTACCATTACAGAGAATTCCCCGGCTTCGGTTATCCATTGGCCATCTTTCCAAAACTCCAGTGCTTTTTTAGTAATAGGAATCGACACCTGTTTTGATTCACCCGGCATTAGCGATACCCGCGTAAATCCTTTTAACTCTTTTGAGGGCCTGGTTAGTGATGATACCTCATCATGAATATACATCTGCACAATTTCATCACCTTTCATTTTGCCGGTATTGGTAACGGTTACTTCGGCATAGTTTGTTTCATTCTCCTTCATAGTTGATTTAGACAAATGCAAACCCGTGTATTTAAATTGGGTGTAACTTATACCATAACCAAAAGGATACGCAGGGTCTGATGAAGCATGCCACAGCTCACGCGGCCTGCCCGGGGTTAATGCGTTATAATAAGCAGGCACCTGCCCAACATTACGGGGGTAAGTAACTGTTAATTTACCACCAGGGTTAAGCTGACCAAAAATAGCTTCGGCAATTGCTGTTCCTGTTTCCTGGCCCAGGAACCATCCGTCCAAAATAGCTGATACATGTTCTTTAGCCCACTGAATGCCCGTTGGACGGCCATGTATCAATACCAATATTACGGGTTTGCCTAATGCGGTAACCCGTTCTAATAGCTGTTCCTGCTCACCCGGTAACGCAATATCATCGCGGTCTACATTTTCCATTACTGTTTTAGCGTCATCACCCAATACCAGTACACTTACATCGGCTTGTTTAGCTATAGCTATGGCTTTTTCTATCTGTTCCGGTTGGGGGTTCTGTATGTCAGTGCCTTTTTCATAAAGTACCTTTACCCCATTACCCGCTATCTTTTCTATACCCTGCCGTACGGTTACAAAATATTTAGGCTGCTGGGTAGAGTAAGTTCCTAAACGGATAGTATCAGCATTTGGGCCAATAACCGCTATACTTTTTACTGAATTTACATTTAACGGCAGTACATTGCCCTTGTTTTTTAATAAGATCAATGATTCCCTGGCGGCTTCCAGAGCCACTTCATTATGCTGTTTATTATTCAAAACGTTTAGGTAATCTTTATGCGGATTGAACGACGAAGCATTGATCTGTGAAAAGAAAACATCGGCACCATCATCCTTACTACCATTACCTTTTTCCATAAAGGACATATCCTTACCTAATGGATTTTCTTCATCCTGTAAATTCAGCATAAACTTAAAGGTTAACACTTTCCTTACCGCATTATCTAACAGCTTTACCGGTATTTCACCACTTTTTACGCCGACAATTAAATCCGGGCCATAAAGGCGCTGATCGCCCCAGGGTTGTTGCCAGGCCAGTTCGGTGGTTACACCTGCTTCGAGGGCTTTCCTTATAGTTTCGCTTCTTGATGAGGTGACATGAAATTTATCCTGTACCCATCGAATATCATTATTATCAGATACAATAAGCCCATCGAACCCAAATTCATTCTTCAGCACACCAACCAGCATATCGGTATTAATATGGCATGGCACACCGTTTAAACTATGGTGAGCAGGCATTATAGACCCCACATGCGCCTCCTCTACAGCGGCGCGAAATGGGGCCAGGTGAACTTCATGTAAGCTTCGTAATGATATTTCTACAGCTGCGCCGTTTTCTCCCAGCAGTGGTTCGCCGTCGGCAACAAAATGCTTGGCTGTAGCCACCACATGATCTTTATCAAAACGTTTGCCGCCACGGCCTTGTAAGCCATTAATAAATGCCACTCCTATCCTGCTCACCAGGTACGGGTCTTCGCCGTATCCTTCTTCAAAACGCCCCCAGCGTGCATCGCGCAATACACCCAGCATGGGAGTGTAACATTGATGAATACCCAACGCCCTTGCCTCCTGTGCTATAACCGTAGAAACCTTTTCCACGAGAGTGATATCCCACGAGCTGCCCAGTGTTATAGCATCGGGAAATGAAGTTGTACCGGCGGATACTACCCCGTGTAATGCCTCCCCTGCCTGCATATGCGGAATGTTTAATCTTTTATTGCCATTAGGATAAAAAGAAGCTAACTGATGTGCTTTTTCTTCAACTGTCATCTCACCGATCAGCTGATCTATTTTTTTCTGTGTTTGTAAACTAAGCGGTAAATTATAAGGTTTAGCTTGTTGCGCCTGCGCTGTTATGTACCCTGCACAAAACATAATAATAAGCACCTTTCTTTTCATTTGGAAATAGGTTAAAACGGATTAACGAGGTTTATAATAAAAGTGTTACAGTACCAGAGTGTACGAACACATTTTGTTTACAATAATAAGTAAAAAATAATCAATTAGTAAAAAGTGTGCGAACACTTATTAACATACATATTACATACAATATACCTAAACTTTATTTGCCCATTGAAGAACTTTTAACATATTTTTGCAGCATATATTAGATACATCAAATACTGTATGAAGCCGAACATAAGAATAAAAGATATTGCACTAAAAGCTAATGTTTCTACAGGTACAGTTGACAGGGTTTTACATAACAGGGGAAAAGTTAATGAAAAGGTAAAGGAAAAAGTGCTCAAAATTATCAGTGAAATGAAATATGAGCCTAACTTTATTGCCCGTGCGCTCAGCTCTAACAAAACCTATCATTTAGCCGCGTTAATACCTGATTATACTTTTGATTCTTACTGGCTTGCACCGCAATCAGGCATTGAAAGAGCAGAAAAAGATTTGGGTAAGTTTGGGGTTCAGGTACAGCAGCTTAAATTTAACCCCTTTGATGTACATTCATTTATTGCCGCGGCAAATAAAATTTCCGACATAAATCCTGATGGAATTTTATTATCGCCCATTTTTTATCGTGAGGTGTTACCGTTTTTTGAAACCTGGAAAGAACAAGGCATTCCGTTTGTTTTATTTAACACGCAGATAGCAGAATTTGATCCCCTAAGTTATATTGGACAGGATTCCTACCAAAGCGGTTTTTTAGCTGCAAAGCTGATACATTATGGTACGCCGCAGCCATCATCTGTTTTAATTGTACATATTGATGAAGAAATAAGTAATGCAGCCCATCTTTTAAAGAAAGAACAGGGTTTCCGCAATTACTTTTTACATAACAAGCTAACCGGTCGTTATAATATTATAAAAATCGAGTTAAAGCCCTCAGATATCACTTCCCTTAAAGCTCAATTAAATGAGGTATTTGAAAATACGCCCGATTTGAATGCTATTTTTGTGACAACATCAAGAGCACATGAAATAGCTAAATATGTAATAGAGAATATCACAAGGCATATTAACATAGTGGGTTATGACCTCCTTCCTCAAAATGTTTATTATTTAAATAAAGACCGCATCAGTTTTTTAATTAATCAAAATCCTAAAGGCCAGGGATATTGGGGAATACACCAATTGGTTGATCACCTTGTATTTAAAAAAGAAGTTGCGCCTATTAAGTTTTTGCCATTGGATATTGTTACCAAAGAAAATCTGAACTATTATATAGATGAAGACACCATCTGATTGCTTACAGATGCATTGAAGGTAATACTGCCAAAAAAATCAGGCAGGTGAAAATTCGGTTTTTCTGATTCAATAATATTCCATGAAAGGTAATGCGGAACCGGCATGTTATTTCCGCATTTATAAAAGTTTGCCCTGCCTGTTTTTGATGCTAACGAAGTATAATTATGGTGAAAAAACACTTCATTTGGTATTACTAAGGTTAATTCCCATTTTATTTTACCCTCATGGCTATATAGTAATGGGCTGCATTTAATCTTTTTAACAATTTCAACATCAGCGGTTTCCCTACCCTTATTACCGGTACCATAACCTAAATAACACGTTCCAATACAATTAAATTCAAGGTTATAATATTCGGCCTCCCCGTTAAAAGCAATAAAGAACTCTACACATGAATCCTGGTATACCAGATCATTGGGTTGGGTAAATCGCAATAATACATCATCTTCAATGATAAAATATTTCAAAAAAATGCAATTATTACCATGGGCTATAGCAAATGAACAATCAGGCTGGTATTCAAATCCGGTCCATAAAGAATTTGCAATAGCGTTTTTTGAAACATGGTTGAGTATTGAAGAAATGCTTTCAAGAGATGAATGTTGGTTTACTGAACCTATTAAAGGCGCTTCAATATTTTTTAAAAATTGCATACCCTATAAAATTCAATTTAATAATACACTCAATCCCTTTTCCGGTACCCAATTTTGTCTAAAGGCGGCAATATAAAACCAGGTAGTTCATTAAATATGATGGAATTATGCTTTAACCGAAAATCCAGTTTCCTGTAATTTTTAAATCCCGGGTCTCCAATAGTTTCAAAATTACGTTTATCATAGTATAACAAGGTAGTATCACCTTCAACAGGTTGTTCCAGATTAACCATAACATTCATAAAAAACCGGTTTCTCTGCGGAGCATCGGGCCCTTCCTGAAAATAGTATTTTAAAGTAGGATAAGCCGTTGAATAAGGAGGTTTCAAATAATTAACCGCTTCTAATCGTTTTTGAAATAAACCATTATTTTGTATTACGCCTTTGGCCCAATTATTAAGTCTTTTATCAATATGCAGGGCATATCTGGTGTTCAGAATTATGTTATATGAATAATTATTATCCTGTCCGCCTCCTATAAAGCCGGCAACCGTACCGGCCCGGTAAAACAAGTTACCGGTAACCAGCATCCCGCATGCCCCATCATCATGGTAAATGGCCATTGTTTTGTTTTGCCCGCCTAAATTGTGAAAATAGTTATAGCGTACTATGTTACCCCGCTCTGATGGATCTCTGCCAAAATAAATGGCCCCCATATCATCAACCTCAAGGGTTGTATGGTGTATATCATTATAGGCTATAACATGATTATTTCCATGTAGTAAAATAGCAACCGAAGGACTATTGTATATTTCACAATTTGAAATAGAATTACCCACCCCTGCAATATAAACCCCGGGCCGGTAGGTCTTTTCTATCCGGTTAAAATCATGGATCATGCAGTTTTTAATAAAGTTATTGCCCCTGGTTAAAGCTGTACGGTTACCCCCGCTCATATAAATACCACCGGTTCCGGTTTGATACACTATACAGTTTATAATGCCATTATCTGTTCCTGCTTCACTGTCAAAAGTGGTGTTGTCATAAATGTACTTAATAATGTCTATGCTGTTTTTAACCACTGGCGTAACCGGCTTTAAGAGTTTATCTGTTTTTTCGTCTTTGCTCAGTTCTACTCCCCTACCCATTAAAATAGCCATCATGCCCAGGTTTGTAAATGTACAGCCATCAATTCTGGTACCTGTAGTTCTTTCCAAATAAATACCCATTCCACGACTACAGGTAAATTGAATATTTTTAATTTGTAATTTACTGGTACCTTTTATTTCTAAGATCGGATCTTCTAAAACCGACAGCTCCACACTTTTTAGCTTATCAGGCGGCAAAAAGTAAAGCATCCCCTTCTCTGTATCCACATAATACTCTCCGGAAACATCAATCTCTTCGGGCATATTATAGGCATAATAAGCGCGCCACGGCTTGCCGCTACCGAAACCATACCTGGTAGGCAAGGCTGTTGTAATAATCCTTCTAATGGTGTCAATCTTTTGCACAGGTACGGCATCATCAGCATATCCCCACATAAAAAAACCAGTTAACCACACTTTTTGAGGTTCTTTCCATGCAGATGGCCGCGGATCATTATAGGTAAACGTTCCCCCTCTTTTTGTAGTGTCAATTGGTTTTACCTCCGTGTTTTTTTTCAATTTATCTGTAGGTTTAAAATCTACAACCACTGTATTGTTTTCTGAAGGCCTGATAGCAATAAGGCCTTCTTTTTGCTCAACAGGTTTTATAGCGGCTCCCTTTTTCGCGGTATCCGCACTTCCTCCATTTAAAACCGAATCAATAGGTACCGTTCCTTTATTGGGCCATCTGGCAATTTGCCCGGGAACTCCGTTCATAAACACTTCCATCCATGAGGGTGCCATGGGCCTGCCAAAACCAACAGGACGTAATATACCCGGATCAACTCCAGCCGCTTTTAAATCTATCTCGCGGATAAGGCTTCTCACCTGTGGCTGAAACCTCATCATATACTTTTTATCAGTTACGGGTTTTATTAAATCATTAGTTATTGTTTTACCGCCATGCAGTATTACAATTTCTTTTTTATAAGCCTCAATACTTAACGGTATGGTCGAGTTCCAGGTTTTACCTTCAACTATTTCCAGGGTTTTATCAGCATAATAGGTGCCTCCGCGAACAAGGATCTGTATTTTTGACACGCCCTTTTTAGAACCACCTCCAGCCAGTTCCAGCGCTTTGGCAATACTGTTAACAGGAGCGTCCAATGTACCGGATGCTGTAGCGGAACCATTTACAGCAACATAAATTTCATAAACAGATTGTGCCTTAACTGGTGAGGTATAAATTAAGATACTAAAAAATAAAGCTGTTATAATTTTATACTGTTTGCCTGGGCACATAAAAATGTTAAATAACCAACTACTAAAATGTTTCATTACTTTCTTTTAAGCACAATAATATATCCTTTACCGGCCTCAATGTTTAAATCATTTTTAAGATTAACAGACCGCTTCTCCTGGAACTCTGTGATCTCAGGTATTTCTGCAGAAGTATTTTCAGATGACAGGTTTAAGGCATTCCAGTTGATGTTTAAATGGCAGCTTTGCGGCTTATCTGAATAATTAGCAACAGAAATTAATACTTCGTCTCTATCTTTAAAAATAGTAGCTTCTGTTTCTGCATTTGTACTCCGTACCGGATTTGTTTTATCCCAAAAACCTATCATGTCCTTCTTTGTAATGCTGTGATTGTCCCAAAACTTCCACATATATTCAGGTGATTTAGCTCTGAACCAGCCTAAACGGTCGGTTATACCATAATTCATCCCGCGCCATATATTGCCGCCTTTATTTAACATTTGTGAAGTTAAACCAAAAGGAATACCGCTAATTTCTACCAGCCAGTAATCTGATGTCAGGTCATAATTCCTGGCCTCACCTATCCATAACTGATCAATATAGGGTAATTGATCCATATATACATTTAATGAAGATGCATATTTTCCATATTCATTATAATGGTTCCAGGTATGCATATCAATACGTGCGCCGGGGCGCTCCCGGTCTAAAATTTTTCGCGCACGTTTCATCGTTTCCCTATCAAGCGCCAGGTCATCCATGTAAATGCCATCAATTGATATATTTCTGCACATCCA
>JAQBOY010000259.1 GCA_028287805.1 Mucilaginibacter sp. | reverse complement strand
TACCACGGTGTATATCCATTAGTACTTTTTGCGCGCCTCCAAATTGGTCAAGGTCTTTTGTAAGAGAAAGTATTTCTAGAGCCATATTTATTATTGTTTTAATTATTGTATACTACCAGACTAGTACCACCTAATTTTTTTATCACACTTTGCCCTACTCACCGCACTTTCTTCAAATACTATTTCTTCTATCTACTACAGTATATTTATTTAATTGCACATTGAATTTAATATAATAAGCCTTAAAAAAAATAAGTGGCTTTCTTATCATTATTGCTGTGCTTATTGCTATCAGCTAACTTATGCAGCAAAGCTTTACTACTAAAAATAATTAAATGAACATGTTTTAGCTTTATTTTTTTTAAAATTAGTTAATTAATAGTAAAACCATCGGTAGTTAAACAAACAAAATTATCTTTGGTTTGTACTATTTTTAATTTATTTTTAATAAATTAATTTTTGACGCTAGGTTATTAAAATACTTAATAATATATAAATGTATTTATAGGATTTAATTTACACTTTAATTGATGAAAAAAAATTTACGAAATTTTATAGGATGGTTGTTTGCTGTTTTTTTTATTAGTACGGGATTTGCCCGCCGGATTAAAAAAAGAGCTAAAAGCGGAGAGTTTATATTATCGGTTTTTTTCCACGATCCAAGCAAGGAGATTTTTGAGTATTGCATAAAATGGCTTTTAAAAAATAAATTCGTTTTTCTTACGCAAAATGATTTAATAGCTATTTCAAATCAAAAAAAGCCTTTTCCGAAGAATGCAGTGATTATTACATTAGATGATGGATGGAAAGACAATTTAGATAATGTTGTTAAAGTAGCTAACGAATATAAAGTACCTGTAACTATTTTTATTTCGACAGAACCCGTACAAAATGGCGTTTATTGGTGGTCATATATAGAAGCCGGAAATAAAAATAAATTGATAAATACTGATGTTGAATTTTATAAGACATTGCCAAATGATGAACGTGTTGCTGAAGTAAAGAAGATTAAGGACAAGATTGTTTTAAACAGGGAGGCTATGACATCAACGCAGGTTATGGAAATAGCGGCACAAGATTTTATTACTATTGGAGGCCATACGGTTACCCATCCTATACTTACTCAATGTAGTTATGAAGATGTATACAATGAATTAAATGACTCTAAAAAAACACTTGAAAACTGGATCAATAAACCTGTTTATTCATTTGCTTATCCAAATGGAAGTTATGGAGACAGGGAGGCTGGTATTTTAAAGGAGTTAAATTATAATATCGCTCATACAACTAAAGCTGCATACTTAAATCAGGCCTCTTTGCAAAATATTTTGGAGCTGCCAAGATTCTTCGTTATAGAAAATACTTCAAAAGCAGAAGCCTTATGCCGGATGTTAGGGATATGGCAAAGATTTTTTGATTGATGAACAGAGAAAAATCTATAACCCCAATTTTTGCTCAGGCTGACGCTGATTCTACTCCAAATAATCCTGTATAAACTTGTTATTCTTAATAGCCATAATTATATCATTGATAGCTAATTTTACAGGTGAAGTATTATCATTAATTGAATTGGAAATATCTTCTAATCCATCGGCAAAATCAATAGCCTCTTCTTCATCATCAAATAGTAATATCACGTTATTATTTACTTCCACATCAATTCCGTTGGGTGGCTTTGGCAGATCTTCATTTTCAAATGATGAAAAAGTAAGCTTTGCTGGTCCGTTTGATGGTATGGTGATGCGTAACATATAAATTGAGTTTTATATTAAACTATTAAACAGATTATAAATACAGATGTTTTGATAAGTCGCACTATTGATAAGTCGCACTATAACACTGGTTGAAAGTACCCGATTATAGCATTTTGAAATAAGCGGACCTTTAATTATCTTAAAGCGGCGATAATTTGCCGTTAAAAGGAAATGGATAATACAAAACCGGAACAGCTAAAACGTATTTTAAAACCTATTCACCTATGGGCAATTGCTGTGGGATTGGTTATATCCGGAGAGTATTTTGGCTGGAACTTAGGCTGGGAAGTTTCAGGCACCATTGGTTTCCTGATTGCTACGCTGGTGATTACCTTAATGTATGTCACTTTTATTTTTAGCTATACCGAATTAACCACCTCCATTCCCCATGCAGGTGGTGCGTTTGCCTATGCTTATAGGGCTATAGGCCCCTTTGGTGGGTTAATAGCTGGTTACGCTACACTAATTGATTTCCTTTTTGCCACACCAGCCATTGCTTTTGCTTTAGGCGCTTACCTGCATTTTTTATACCCTGGCATACCTGTACTATACTCAGCTATGTTTTTTAATGTGGTATTTATTATCATTAACATTTTAGGTGTGAAGGAATCGGCAGCATTTTCTGTTTTTATTACTGTTTTGGCCGTGGCCGAATTATTATTATTTATGGGGATTGTTGCACCTCATTTTAAAATAGATAATTTTCTAAGTCACCCGATGAGGTTTGGTTATGCCGGCATTTTTGCGGCTTTGCCGTTTGCCGTATGGCTTTATTTGGGTATTGAAGGTGTGGCTATGGTTGCCGAAGAAGTAAAAGACCCTGAAAAAAATATACGCAAAGGCTATTTAACCGGAATGGTGACACTGGTATTACTTGCTTTAGGAGTAATGATCCTTACCGGGGGAATCACCGATTGGCGCAAACTCAGCAAACTGGATTATCCTTTGCCCGAAGCCATCAGCATTACCTTAGGTAAAAGCAACAGCCTTACCAAAGTATTTGCAAGCATTGGACTTTTTGGGTTAATTGCCTCTTTTCATGCAATGATATTAGCTTCATCAAGGCAGGTATTTGCGCTGGCCCGCAGTGGGTATCTGCCCCGGTTCTTATCAGCTATAAATCACAAATTTAAAACTCCTCATTGGTCTATTATAGGTGGTGGTGTGGTCAGCTTCATCGCGCTTTATACCGGAACAACCGGTCAGGTGGTTATATTATCGGTAATGGGAGCCGTGTTGATGTATATGATGAGCATGATAAGTTTGTTTGTGCTGCGGGTTAAGGAACCGGATTTAGAAAGGCCATTTGCTTCGCCTTTTTATCCTGTATTTCCTGTCATCGCCTGTATAATATTGGTGATAACCTTTATTGCAATAATATATTACCAATTTGAATTAAGCCTGATATTTTTTGCAGGGCTTGTTATAGCCATCATTATGTTTATGCTGATGGGTAAGCATAAAGTGGAAATAACGGATGATGTTTTATTGGAAAAACAGCTATAAATATTTGACTGAGAATAATAAAAACACTTTTAAAAACAGCTGACATTTAAGTAGGTAAATATTAACTAATGGCATACAAACACACTATCGGCAGTAAAGTATACCAGTTTAACGATCTTAAAACGTTACTGGCTAAAGCTTCGCCGTACCGTTCGGGAGATGAGCTGGCTACAGTATGTGCCGAAAGTTATCAAGAGCGGGTAGTTGCACAAATCACATTAGCTGATGTGCCTTTAAAGGTTTTTTTAAATGAAGCGATCATTCCTTATGAAAAAGATGAAATAACCCGGTTGATTATCGACGATCATGATTCGGAAGCTTTTCAAGCGATCAGCAGTTTAACAGTAGGCGGATTTCGCGATTGGCTGTTGAGCAATGAAACAGATACCTTTCTATTGAAAAAAACAGCGCCGGGTATTACACCAGAAATGGCAGCGGCCGTATCCAAACTAATGCGCAACCAGGACCTTATCGCGGTAGCAAAAAAATGTGGAGTAATTACCCGCTTCCGGAATACGATTGGGTTAAAGGGGCATTTTTCAACCCGGTTACAGCCAAATCATCCTACTGATGACCGCAAAGGAATTGCAGCGAGTATAATTGACGGTTTATTATCCGGTAGCGGCGATGCGGTTATTGGTATTAACCCGGCTACAGACAGCCCGGCTGCTGTAATGAATTTACTGCGAATGATAGATACATTAAGGCAACAGTTTGATATACCTACACAATCATGTGTACTCAGTCATATCACAACCACGCTTGAATTGGCTAATAAAAATGCCCCCGTTGATCTTTGTTTTCAATCTATTGGCGGCACTGAGCAAACCAATCGCAGTTTTGGAATAAATTTAGCTTTAATTGAGGAAGCTTACCAGGCAACATTAGCCCTAAACCGCGGAACAATAGGTAACAACGTAATGTACTTTGAAACAGGGCAGGGGAGTTCTTTATCAGCCAATGCCCATCATGGGGTTGACCAGCAAACCTGCGAGGCAAGGGCATATGCTGTAGCCAGGAAATTTAACCCGTTATTAGTGAATACCGTTGTAGGTTTTATAGGTCCGGAATATTTATATGATGGCAAACAAATTATCCGCGCTGCTTTAGAGGATCATTTTTGTGGTAAATTACTGGGGTTGCCCATGGGCGTAGATGTATGCTATACCAACCATGCCGAGGCTGATCAGGATGATATGGATAATTTGCTTACTTTATTAGGTGTGGCAGGATGTAACTTTGTAATGGGCATACCCGGATCTGATGATATTATGCTGAATTATCAGTCTACCTCTTTTCATGATGCTTTATATTTACGAAAAGTATTGGGGCTAAAACATGCGCCCGAATTTGAACAATGGCTGCAAAAGCAGGGAATTGTTGATGATAACGGTGATATTTTGCAAGTTGGTTTGGGGCATAAACTGTTGGCTGATAAATTTTATTAGATGAGCGAGGAACTTGAAAATATTAGTCCGTTAAAGGCATTACAAGCATTTACTGCTGCACGTATAGGAATGGGGCATGTAGGTTTAAGTGTCCCTTTAAAACATTCGCTTGAATTTAAACTGGCCCATGCCAATGCCCGCGACGCTGTATATTCGGAGCTGAATACGGAGGGGTTAGCAGCTGGCCTTAAACAATTTAATTTACCCATTTTACATTTACACAGTGAGGCTGAAAACCGGGCAAAATACCTGCAAAGGCCAGATCTTGGGCGAAAATTAAATAAAGCATCCCTTGACCAATTAACCTTTTATAACGATACTGATATAGTGATCATTATTGCTGATGGACTTTCTGCAACTGCTGTCAATCAAAATATAAATGGTTTATTAGCACTATTGATACCGAAGTTATTATCTGTTAAACTAAAATTAGCGCCGTTATGCCTGGTTCAACAGGGCAGGGTAGCTATTAGCGATTATATTGGCTATGGATTAAGGGCTAAGTTATCCTTAATACTCATAGGCGAACGTCCGGGTTTAAGTGCTGCCGATAGCATGGGGGCTTATTTGACCTATAGTCCCGTTCCGGGGCTTACCGATGAATCACGCAATTGCATTTCCAACATCAGACCAGCCGGATTAAACTATTATTTTGCTGCTGATAAAATATTTTATTTGATACAAGAGGCCTTTAAAAGAAAATTATCCGGCATAAACTTAAAGGATAATGCCGGGCTTTTAGATCATTAATTACGTTTGGATTTAGCTCTTTCCTGTATATAACCATTAAAGGATATAGGATCGCGGTTTAAACTGATTATTTGAAGTGAGGCATAGCCGTCAGCAGATACACTTAAATTCAATTTCAGTACCGCGTTTGCATCAGTTGTGTTAACGTCTTTAGGAACGATGTATATGTCCCATGATCCTTTTTTATTGGTTACTTTATAATCAAATTTAGTTGAAGTAAATTTTATACCATTATCTAATGAACCATAATTTGATGAATATGCTCTGCCAAAATAAGGTAGATATGCTATGATGGAATCTTTAGAGACAATTAGGTCATAGTCGTAGTTTAAAGACCTATTGCCGCCGCCTCTGTATGTAGTAACATAAGTAGCCTTAAAAACATATTCTCTGGCATTTACCATCCTGGCAATCTCTGCTGTTTTAGCAGCCTTTTTGTCTTTTTTTGATTGTGCAAATGCTGTATAAAAAAAGCATGATCCTCCAATAAGGAGCGCACAAAATATTTTCATTAAGCTTTTCATAATCAGGTTAACAAGTAATTGTTATTAAACGTTTTTGTTCATATAAAATTACCGTTTTTTTATTATAAAATCACGATCAAACAGCTGGTTTTCCATGTCCGCACCATAGGTGTTATCTCCAATGAGTACTTTCCTCTTGTTGAATTTGTCTTTAACAATGGCAGGACGGTGGAAATTGGCTAATATCTCAAAAATTACCAATACCCTTCTGTACTACACATTATTCCGGCTATAAATTGTTGGAGACAACTCCGAACAAAGGCGGTGTAGATTAACACTACGATTAATCCCCGTTGTCTGTATTATTCATTCAGCAAATAACTATGGGTGTTGCCTGTGAGGACACAGGCAATGGGGAAATCTGAATTACTCAGCCAGCCCGGTTGTCTATCCCTCACAGACAACTATTTTTTCAAAACAACTATGAGTATTGCCGATGAGGACGCAGGCAGTGTACTAACACATTATTCCGGCTACAAATTGTTGGAGACAACTCCAACAAAGGCGGTGTATAACCTGTGTCCTTCACAGGCAATGGAGGTGAAAGCAGTATTGATGATTTTGAACATTAAAAAAGCCCCGTATTTTTTACGGGGCTTAAAAATTAATTTTAAAATTACTATCAGATCAAATTAACGCTACGATTAACAAATTCAGTTAATTCGGCTCCAGTTAATAATCCTTGTGAAAGCAGTGCCAGGTCAAATGCCTGTTTAGCTAATTGTGCCTGCACTTCTTCATTTTGTTCCTGTAAAATACGGCCAACTAATTTATGATTTCCGTTAACTACAACTTTATAGTTATCGGGCATGCTGCCATAAAAGCCCATACCGCCGCCCATTGCAGCCATGTCTTTCATGCGGCGCATAAACTCGTCCATAGTTACGGTTACCGGCAATTCATCCGGATTTAAGCTTTCCAGCTCAACTTTATAGGCTGGTTTGTTAATAGCTTTATCAAAAATGGTTTTAACCTTTGTAGCTTCCTCTTCAGTTAATACATGCTCCAAAGCATCATCTTTTTTGATCAGCTTATCTGCCACATCCGCATCTACGCGTTTTAGCGATGTTTTTTCCAGTTTTTGTTCCAGGTGGCTGATGAAGTGGTTATCAATAGGCGAATTCATCAGTAATATATCATACCCTTTTTTATTGGCTGATTGTATGAAAGCATCCTGTTTAGATGGATCATTAGTATATAAGTAAACCAACTGGCCGTCCTTATCAGTTTGTACAGCTGATACTTTATCTTTATACTCTGTTAAAGTAAAGTTTTGTTTAGTAGTATTGGTCAGCAAAACAAAATCTTTGGCTTTATCATAAAACTTGTCTTCGCTGATGATACCGTATTTTACAAATAAACCAATATCGGTCCATTTTTCTTCATAAGCCTTACGGTCATTTTTGAAAAGTTCTGCCAATTTATCAGCTACTTTTTTGGTGATATAGCTGTTGATCTTTTTAACATTGCTGTCGGCCTGTAAAAAGCTGCGGGATACGTTCAGTGGAATATCCGGTGAATCGATAACACCATGCAACAACATTAAAAACTCGGGAACAATATCCTTTACTTCGTCGGTAATAAATACCTGGCGCGAAAATAATTTGATCTTGTTACGCTGAACTTCAAAATCGTTTTTCAGCTTAGGGAAATAAAGAACACCTGTGAGGTTAAACGGATAATCTACATTCAGATGTATCCAAAATAGCGGATCTTCACTAAAAGGATATAATTCTTTATAAAAAGCTAAATAATCTTCATC
>JAQBOY010000225.1 GCA_028287805.1 Mucilaginibacter sp. | reverse complement strand
AATATTGATTTGAATAAAACATCGGTTAAAAAGGCGGTTTGTATTGGAGAAAATATTCGCAACACTGATTTTTCCTACAATATATTAGGCAAAAAAATTACGGAAGCCTGGGATATAAAGCTTTATTCTACCTATGCCTCAACGGAAATGCAAACCGCGTTTACAGAGTGCCATGCAGGAAAAGGCGGGCATTTACAACCCGACCTGGTGATAGTTGAATTGCTGGATGAAAACAATCAACCGGTAGCGGCCCATACTCCCGGAGAAGTAACCATCACCACGCTGGGTGTAGAAGGAATGCCTTTATTACGGTATAAAACCGGTGATATTTGTATGTATGATGATGCGCCCTGTGCGTGTGGTCGTACCAGTTTGCGTTTATCGTCTATTATTGGCCGCAAAAAACAAATGATCAAATTTAAGGGCACCACACTTTATCCGCCTGCCTTATTTGACCTGCTGAATGAAATGGATGAAGTGCTGGATTTTGTGGTAGAGGTTTACTCCAATGAAATTGGCATGGACGAAGTATTACTGCACCTGGTACCTGCCGATGATAGCAAAGCTTGTGATAACCGCATAAGAGCTTACTTGCAGGCACGGCTGCGGGTAAGCCCGCATGTAACTTATGTAAGTACCGAACAAATACATAAAATACAATTTACCGAAGCGAGCAGGAAAGCGATAAAATTTATTGACAGGAGAAGTTAATTAATAGATATATCTATTTGTATTGATTAAGTGTTCTATGTTTATCATAGCTTCTCAACAAACATCCTTAATACGTGAGAATATTGGTATTTAACACCAGTGAATTGATTGTCATAATAATCAGAACCACGCTGTAAATCGGAATAGGTAGATATTTTTATTATTTTATACTCAATGCCATTTAGTTTTACTATTCTTCCATCAAATAATTCAGAATCGCCTGAAAAAACTTCGTTGTGCATTACTTTAATATCCGAGGTTAAAAAAATCACATCTCTTTTAATCGTTTCAAATAAAAAACAAACTCCTGAATTAGTGGTAAATGTATCGTACATAAAATAATAATTTTAAGGTTTATAATAAACCTAGTAATAAATAATATTATCTCAAATATTATTACGCTTAAAGCAAACACAATAGGTAAGAATAATCGCAATCGGCGTTTATTGTGGGTATTTCTATCCACAATAAGTAGCACACTTTTATAATTATATAAATCGGTGTAGTTACTTTTGGTTAGACATTAAAAACAGTATTATTTAATCAAAATATTTTTTTACATAACCTCTTGGTAATCAACGATAATTTTTTAATTAATGCAGATATGAATTAAAAAAATAATAGACATTATTTACTTCTATTCTTTCATCTTTGTTGCCATTTTTATAATGTTAAAATGTTGTATAATGTTGTATAATGTGGTATAATTAGCTATAAATGAGGTTTGTTGTAAATAATTGCAATTAGATATCATTAATTCTTTTATTTTATTTTTTTCTTTCTTTTGTAAAAAATATATTTACCTTTACTCTTGCAGACGTTATTAAGGAACTAGTATGACAAGTTTTATAGATGCCATTGAAGAATTAGAGTCAAAGTTATTTGACTTACATCCTGAGGCAGAAAAGATTTATAAATTAATCGGAGGACTTAAAGAGCTTATACCAATTGAGAAAGAAATCATTTCAAACGATACTAAAGTTATCAAATTGGTTTTCGATAAAAATGCTTCGGCAATGGAACAGGTTTTATTTGCATTAAAATACTTTGGAGTTATAGCTAAAATAAATGAGATTGAGAAAACCATAAAAGAATTTGACCCATCCTTTAATAAAGGATTAAACACGCCATTAGATAAACTTAAAAAAGCAGGTATGGTAATGACATACAACCCTAATGGTTCTAATCATTCAGTATATTATGGCTTAAAAGAGTGGTTTAATAAAGATGGAAGTATAAAAGAAGAATATATATTATAAGAAATAAATAAACCCGATTTACTGAAGTTTTGCAGACGTACTGTAAATCGGGTTTTAAATAACATTAGAGAGGTAGCTCAATTGGATAAGCAGTAACAGGAACTAACTGTTGGGTGGGGGTTCGAATCCCCCTCTCTCTTTTTTGCTTATCTCAAAGATAAGTATTAATTTAATTATATAACAAAAAAGTTAGATAATATGCTTACTGCTATGCCACCATTAGACAAATACTATCATTTTGTACCATAAGCTATGTAGCTATTCATTATCAAAATCAAAAAGACTTGTATAGAATGTGTAGAACGCAATTGCGTCGATGACAATGTACGTATATATAAGTTGAAAGGTGCTTGCAAACGTTATAAATGTACCAAATGCCTTAAACACTTTAGAGCTATCAGATGTTAGGGCTATCTCTTTAATTTATTCTTAAGATAATGTTATTGACAATTGTTTATGTTGACTAACATCAAACCTAGTATAAGGAAGACACTTTAACTAATCTCTAATCACTATATTTGTCAGTTAAATACCTGTAAATTTAAATAAGCATTTGCCTATGATACCCGTTGGACAAAACGTCCTTTCAATAAATGATTTTTCCGATATCCTATTTAAGAATAAGACAGTTACCATACCGTCAGCTGCTTTAGAAAAAATCAATGTTAATTTTCGGTTTTTGCAAAGTTTCTCGTCCAATAAATTAATTTACGGTATAAACACCGGCTTTGGACCAATGGCCCAATACAAGGTAAGCGAAGAGAATCTGCTAAAGCTGCAATATAATCTTATCCGCAGCCATAGCTCAGGCAACGGTGAGCTTTTATCGCCGGTTTTGGTAAAAGCGTTGATGATAGCCCGTTTAAACAGTTTGATGCAGGCTTATTCAGGTGTGCATACAGATATTGTAGAACTGTTAAAGGACCTGATCAACAATAATATTA
>JAQBOY010000199.1 GCA_028287805.1 Mucilaginibacter sp. | reverse complement strand
AAAAGAAAGGTAAACAGCATGTATGTCAACTGCAGAAGATCCTTCGCTGCCGCTCAAGGATGACAAGGAAAGAGGATAATCAATAAACAAACTGTCATTCTGATCCGCCTTTTGGCGGCGAAGAATCCTCTTCAAGCTAAAGGTAACGCTATATATGTCAGCTGCAGAAGATCCTTCGCTGCCGCTCAAGGATGACAAGGAAAGAGGATAATCAACAAACAAACTGTCATTCTGATCCGCCTTTGGCGAGAAGAATCCTCTACACCGAAGTAGAGAATACAGAAGAGATTTTGCGTCTTTTTAGTAATATATAAATTCCCCAAATTCTGATTTAATAGTCACCTGTTTACGTTCTGCTGCTTCCACGTGGCCAATAATTTGAGCTGGCACGCCAAAGCTTTCAGAAATTTTAATCAGCTCGGCAGCAATTTCCTGTGGAACATACAACTCCATCCGATGGCCCATATTAAAAACCTTATACATTTCCTGCCAGCTTGTTTTTGATTCATCTTGTATCAGCCTGAATAATGGTGGAACCGGAAATAAGTTATTTTTTATAATATGCAGCTCATCTATAAAATGCAAAACTTTAGTTTGCGCGCCACCACTGCAATGTACCATACCATGTACCTGGCTCCGGTATTTGTCGAGCATTACTTTTATAATAGGAGCATAGGTACGAGTGGCCGATAATACAAGCTTACCCGCGTTAATAAATTGACCATTTCCTACCTCAATCGGGTCTGTAAGTTTTTTTGACCCCGAAAATACCAGGTTGTAGGGGATAGCTGCATCGTAGCTTTCCGGATATTTATCAGCAATAGATTTATTAAATACATCGTGCCGGGCAGAGGTTAATCCGTTTGATCCCATGCCGCCGTTATAAGCCGTCTCATAAGTGGCCTGCCCGTAAGAAGCTAAACCGACAATAACATCCCCAGCCTTAATATGATCGTTTGAAATAACTTCGCTACGCTTCATACGGCAGGTTACTGTTGAATCAACTATAATAGTGCGTACCAGGTCGCCAACGTCTGCTGTTTCGCCGCCTGTTGAATAAATTCCTATCCCGGCGTTCCTAAGTTCGCTTAAAATTTCTTCAGTACCATTTATAATGGCCGCTATTACTTCGCCGGGTATCAAGTTTTTATTTCGGCCTATGGTTGATGATAAAAGAATATTATCAATAGCGCCAACACAAAGCAGGTCATCAATATTCATAATAATAGCATCCTGCGCTATTCCTCTCCAAACAGACAGGTCACCGGTTTCTTTCCAATAAGTGTAGGCCAATGAAGATTTTGTTCCTGCGCCGTCAGCATGCATAATATTGCAATATTCCGGATCGTTAGTTAATATATCAGGTACAATTTTGCAAAATGCTTTTGGGAAAATACCTTTATCAATATTTTTTATGGCGTTATGTACATCATCTTTTGAGGCTGATACGCCTCTTTGATCATATCTTTGCGAAGAAATCATGGCTCAAATATAACGCTTAATAGCTTTTTGAGCGGTAAAAAATCGTTACTTTGCTTTTGCTAATTATAATACATGTTAAAATCTATCTCCTATAAAATTACCAAATGGCGTTTAAGACAAAATAGTCAGCGTAATTTTTTGATTTATTGCAGTGTTTTTGTTGGTTTTTTCGGCGGATTAGCTGCTGTAGCGTTAAAGTTTTTAGTAAGGTTAATGGAGGAGATCAGCAGAAATATATCTTCGCATCTTCCATACCATATAATATATGTTTTTTTACCCGCTATAGGTATCTTTTTAACCGTAGCCTATCAGCACCTGGTTAACAGGGATAAAATTCAAAAAGGCATAGGAAATATATTGGTTAATATAAAAAAGAACCGGTCAAACATCAGGTATAATAACATATATTCTCATTTAATAACCAGTTCATTAACTGTAGGTTTTGGAGGGTCATCCGGATTAGAAGCTCCAATTGTTTGTACGGGTGCCGCCATTGGTTCAAATACAGGTAAGTTTTTTAATTTAAGCCCGTATGAAAAAACCGTTTTGCTTGCTGCCGGTGCGTCTGCCGGGATTGCAGCGGTATTTAACAGCCCGATAGCCGGTGTGTTGTTTTCGCTTGAAATATTAATAGGGGAGATAACCATTCCAACATTTATACCATTATTAATAGCCTCTGCCACAGGAGTAGTGGTATCAAAGCTGCTTTATTCAGGACAGCTGTTTCACCTGGTTACCGAAGGTTGGGTTATTAACGCATTGCCGTTTTATATTGTATTAGGATTATTTAGCGGTTGGATATCAGTTTATATTTCAAAAGTGGGCGGAATGCTGGAAAAAGGCATACTTAAAAAACAAAAGCGTTATGTAAGAGCCCTGGCAGGTGGGTTATTTTTAGGCCTTATTATTATGGTATTCCCGGCTTTATTTGGCGAGGGTTATCATTATCTGCAGGAAATTTTGAACGGGAACATAGATTCATTAAAGGATGAATCACTATTTGGGTCGTGGCTTTCCTATCCATGGGTGATGATTATTTTTATAGCTTGTTTGGTATTTATGAAAATTATAGCTGCAGGTATAACTATTGGAGCAGGTGGTAACGGAGGAACATTTGCCCCCACCATGTTTACAGGTGCGTTTTTAGGTTTATTTGTAGCTTATACTGTAAATCAAACAGGGTTGATTCATCTAAGTTTAAGCAACTTTATTGCCGTTGGTATGGCCGGGGCATTAAGCGGTGTATTGCATGCGCCATTAACAGCCATTTTTTTGATAGCAGAAATAACAGGGGTTTATGTCCTTTTTATACCTTTAATGATAGTTGCTTCTATATCCTATATTATTGCCCGTTTGTTCAATCCCCATAATATGTATTGGCATGAATTGATACATGAGAAGAATATTCACCCCGACCAGGATTATGATATGTTAAATGCCATAACACTGGATAGCATTATTAACAAAAAGTTTATTGCTGTAGATAAAGAAACAAGGATCAGGGATTTTTATAAATCATTGTCAACCAACAATGCTAATATTTTTGCAGTAGTTGATCAAAGAGGCGGATTGGAGGGAGTAATATTGCTTGACCAAATACGCAAGCAAATATTTGGTGCTGCTATAGATGATGAAGATACCGTTGCTGAGATTATGGATATTGCTCCGGTTGTAATAGATTATAATCAATCGGTTAATAGTGTTATGGAACTATTTGATAAATCAGACGTATGGCAACTGCCGGTTGTTAAAAATGAAGTTTTTATCGGGTTTATTTCAAAATCAGCCCTGCTTGCAAAATACCGGGAAGTGTTTATAAAACAACACCGCGAAGCAGATTTGTTCTCACATTGAGTAGTGACGAAGCCATAAAAAAAGCCTTCCGGTAGGGAAGGCTTTTTTTGTGCTATTTGATAAATAATAATTCACGAAACTTTGGTAATGGCCATAAAGAGTCATCAACTAACTGTTCCAGTTTATCAACATGGTACCTTATAGGCTGAAAGAATGATTTTACGTTTTCATCATAGCTTATCGCTTTTTCACGCAAATCTTCAATAGCATTAGCTTTTTTACGTTCATCAACCATTTGTTCAACATTTGATTTGATAAAGTTTATATGTTCAGCTATTCGGGTAATAATATCAATTTGAGCTTTATAAGTTGACTCATTTAAGCCTATTTCTTTTAACCCTCTAACATTATCTACCAATTTGGTTTGGTATTCAATTGCCGCCGGGATAATAACATTTGTTACTATTTCGCCCATAACCCTTGCTTCAATTTGCAGCTTTTTGTAAAAACTATCCAATAAAATTTCATGACGCGCATGCACTTCACGTTTGGTAAATACATCAGTTTCAGAAAAAAGTATATCAGATTTTTCTGATATAAATGCGTCAAGAGCTTTTGGCGTAGTTTTTATATTGGATAATCCCCTGTCAGTAGCTTCTTTTTCCCAGCTCTCACTATAGCCATTGCCTTCAAAACGTATATTTTTAGATTCTTTAATATACCTTTTAATAACCATTAATAAGGCCACATCTTTTTTCTCGCCTTTTTTCAGCAGTTTATCTACATCATATTTGAATTTTTTAAGCTGATCAGCCACTATTAAATTCAATATGGTCATAGGGCTTGCCGAATTGGCTGATGAACCCACCGCGCGAAATTCAAACTTATTGCCGGTAAAAGCAAAAGGCGAAGTACGGTTACGATCTGTATTATCTTTTAATATTTGTGGTATTTTTGGGATTCCCTGCCATAATAGAGCATCATCTTTTATTTTTTTACTTATTCTTGAAGTTTCAATTTCATCAAGCACCTCACTTAGCTGGCTGCCTAAAAATATAGATAATATAGCCGGCGGAGCTTCATTTGCGCCTAAACGATGGTCGTTATTAACTGAAGCGATAGATGCTCTTAACAGGTCTGCATGTTCATGAACCGCTTTAATTGTGTTTACAAAAAAAGCTAAGAACATCAAATTGTTTTTAGGTGTTTTTCCTGGGGACAGTAAGTTTTTACCCGTATTGGTAATCATCGACCAGTTGTTGTGCTTGCCAGAGCCGTTAACACCGGCGTAAGGTTTTTCATGCAGCAAAACCTTAAAATTATGCCTTTTAGCAACCCTGTCCATCAAATCCATTAATAATTGGTTATGATCTATAGCAAGGTTAAGTTCTTCATAAATTGGTGCACATTCAAATTGGGAAGGGGCAACCTCATTATGACGGGTTTTTAACGGAATACCTAATTGCAGCGCTTCTGTTTCCATGTCCTGCATAAAGGCATAAACACGTTCAGGTATAGAACCGAAATAATGGTCTTCCAATTGTTGGTTTTTTGCAGATAAATGGCCAAAAAGTGTGCGGCCGGTTAAGTAAAGATCAGGCCGTGCATTAAATAAAGCAATGTCAACCAAAAAATACTCCTGCTCAATCCCTAATGATGAATTAACTTTTTCAATACTTTTATCAAAATAGTGGCATACATCAACAGCGGCTTTATCAAGCGCGTTGATTGCTTTTAATAACGGAACCTTATAATCAAGCGCCTCACCTGTGTAGGAAACAAATACAGTTGGAATACATAAAGTACGCCCCATTATAAACGCAGGGGAAGAAGGGTCCCAGGCGGTATAACCGCGCGCCTCAAAAGTATTGCGTATACCTCCGCTTGGAAAGCTGGAAGCATCAGGCTCTTGTTGAGATAAGGCATCGCCCGAAAATACTTCAATTGCGCCACCTTCAAGAGTGGGTTCAAAAAAGGCGTCATGTTTTTCAGCAGTTGTACCGGTTAACGGCTGAAACCAATGTGTATAATGTGTAGCACCCTTACTCATTGCCCATGATTTCATTGCAGACGCTACCTGCTCAGCCATATCGCGTGGGATAGGTTCACTTTTTTCGATAGCGTTTATAATACCCTGATAACCTTCTTTTGACAGGTATTCCTTCATTTTCTTTTTATCGAAAACATGAGAGTTATAAAAATCGGAAATTTTTAATGCAGGCATTTTTACTTCCGGTATTGTTCGGGTTAATACAGTTTGAAGAGCTTGAAAGCGAATATTAGGCATAATAGATGTAAATAAAAGATTCGATCAAAAATAGAACTATAGTTTAATATCAGCAATATAAATGAAATTTGGTTATCAAGTGTATTTATAGAATATAATTCTGTTAATGTAATTAACTATTATAAATCAGTTTAATGGCTTAGAATATGTTTTACGCCTTCTTTTTAATGTATTTTTATTAAAAAGTAGATAATTTATCATAAAATAGGTCATAAATATGGATTTTTTGAAAAAAAAATATTTTAAAAACCTTAAATAATGTATTTCGTAATTAAAAAAACATTATTTATCTGTCTTCAAATTTGGTTTTTTTTACGTTTTTCACAATAATCTTGGTTTTTATGTAATATTTTCAAATAAACATTTGGTTTTAATGAAAATCATACATAATTTTAACAAACTTTTAATAAAGCCTATATTAATTGCCAATACTTCTAAAAAACGAATTAAATTTTACAAAAGTATTGCCTGTTAATGCTAAAACACTAAAAAAACAGTCTAATTAATTAAATCAACAAACAAATGAAAGTAAAACAGACAAAATTCAATCTGCTTAACTCAATTCGAGGATTAACCCGGGAGAAATGGGCACTGGGTGCTACTATTCTGGCAGGAAAAATGATCGGGCTAACATTAGTGGTAGCTGCAATGATGATTTTACCGGGATTATTTGGTACATCAGCTCATGCTGCTGCACCAGCCAAGCCTACTGATTTGGAAACATCAATGATGAATTCAATTAATACAGTATGGACTTTAATTGCTGCATTTTTAGTATTTGGTATGCAGGCAGGCTTTGTAATGCTTGAAGCGGGTTTTGCCCGTAAAAGAGAAACTGTAAACGTTTTGATGGAGTGTATTTATGATACTTGTCTTTGCGGTATATTGTTTTATGCTATTGGTTATGCTTTTATGTTTGGCCATGGAAATGGTTTTATTGGCTGGGGCGGACTTGGAAGCGACGGTAAAACAATAACAAATTGGTTTTTCTTACAAAATACTCCTTTAACTTATGAGGCTACAGGTATTCCTATTCTGGCACATTGGATATTCCAGTATGCATTTGCTGATACTTGCTCTACCATAGTTTCAGGCGCAATGATAGGTCGTACCAGTTTCCGTGGAGATATTCTTTACAGTATTGGTATTACCGGATTTATATATCCGATTATTGGCCACTGGGCATGGGGGCCGGATGGTTTTCTGGCTACAATGGGAACAGCAGGTCACTTCTTGCCATCATTAGGACAAGGTTTCCGTGATTTTGCAGGCTCAACCGTAGTTCATACTATTGGTGGGGTTGCTTCATTAGCTGGTGCTATAGTATTAGGCCCACGTATAGGTCGTATTTTTGCACGTGATGATAAAGCAAAAGGAGGCATGCCACCCGGACACAATATGGCAATTGCCGCTTTTGGTACATTCCTGCTTTGGTTTGGATGGTACGGATTTAACCCGGGCAGTACACTTTCTGCAATGGACATGCAGGGAATTGGTCGTATTGCAGCTAATACAACAATTGCCGCTTGTACCGGAGGTATGGCAGCTATGTTAGCCGGTTTATGGTGGGGAGCAACAAAAGGTAAATTTGATTTAGGTTATACACTAAACGGAGTATTAGCGGGTTTGGTAGCTATTACCTGCCCCTGCTATTGGGTGAGCCCGTTGGGTTCAGCATTATTAGGCGCAGTAGCCGGATTTGTTGTTTATGCAGGTATGAACTTTGTTGAGTGGTTACGTATAGACGATCCGGTTGGTGCTGTTTCTGTACACGGATTTGCCGGAATATGGGGAACATTATCACTTGGTTTATTCGCATCAGGAGAATATGGAGTAACTGGCCCTGCAGGTGCAGATAACAGTGCACCGGTTACCGGTTTATTTTATGGCGGAGGCGCAAGTGTGTTTGAAGCACAGGCCATAGGTACTTTTACTGTTGCAATAGCTGTATTCGTAGTTACTTTTATAATGATGTATATTATCAATAAATTACCTAATCCGTGGAGACTACGTGTTGAAGAACACGGAGAAACTGGTATAGGTGGTCTGGACGTATTTGACCACGGTATTGAAGTTTACCCTGCACAAGATGAAGATATTAGCTTAAGCGGCCTTTTTGATAAAGGTGTAAAAGTTACTACGGCTTAATTAAATATATTATAACCCTTGTGTGGCTGAAATTAATTCTCTTTAATTAATATTCACTCAACACAAGAACCAGCCACACAAGGGTTTTTTAGCTATAATTTAAAGTAAAACCAAATTGTCTGTTTTAATACAGAATGGAAGTTTTATGCATAAAAAATCTTAAAACACAATTATTTAATTAATTACAAATCAATAACTTATCATGAAAAAACTAATACTATTATCATTAATAACAGCAGGCTTATTTACTGTTAAGGCACACGCAAGCGGTATGGCTGCGGATACAGGTAAAGTAGTGGCTGATCCGCCTTTAAGTATATCCGGTTCAGTAGATGCTTATTATAAATATGATTTTTCTGGTCAAAAAGCTAATATACCCACAAGCTTTGCCGGAGATCAAAACTCCTTTTCTATCGGAATGATAGATTTGGCTTTAAAGAAAAAAGTTGGTAAGGCTTCTTTTGTGGGTGAAACCTCATTCGGCCCGCGCAATGATCAATCTATCCCTGTTGCCACTTATCATATTCAAAATTTATATGTTTCTTATGATGTAACCGACAAGTTTAACCTGACCGGTGGTTACATGGCAACTTTTGTTGGATATGAGGTAATTAGCCCTGTCGGTAACTTTAACTATTCTACTTCCTACCTGTTCACTAATGGCCCATTCCAGAATGCAGGCTTAAAAGCCACTTATGCTTTTTCTGATAAAGCAAGTTTAATGGCGGGCATTTTTAATGATCAGTGGAATGTTTACCAGGCTGTTCATAAGATAGGTACATTTGGCGCGCAGTTAATGCTTGCACCAGCTAAAGGATGGACGGCCTACATTAACCTGCTTACAGCAAATAACAGTACCATAACTTCAGGAACTGTGATTGACCTGACCACTACTTATCAAATTACTAATGCCTTTAAATTAGGCTTAAATGCCGCTGATTATTCCGCTTCAAACGGTGCAGGTACAGGTGGTTACCAGGGAGTGGCCTTATATCCGCAGTTAGCTGTTTCCAGTGTGGTAACCATGGGATTAAGAGGGGAGTACTTTAAAACCAAAGCCGGCTCTTATGCTTCTTTAGGCCCGGCTGCAGGTTCGTCAGTTACTGCATTAACCCTTACGGCAAATATTAAATCAGGTCCTTTAACTTTAATTCCTGAGATCAGGTTGGATAACGGATCAAAAAATATGTTTCTTAATAGCAGCAATGCAGCTACCAAATCAGCTTCACAATTTGTGTTAGCTGCTGTATATGCTTTCTAATAGGGTAATAGCTTAGCATATCGCTATTTATACTAATTGAAAAACATGTCCGCATAGGGCATAAACAACAAACCCGCTGCTTTATTAAAAGGCCGCGGGTTTGTTGTTTTTATTATCTACACAGTTTTTTCAGGCAATTGCTAAAGTATCATAACGCCCGGCTTATTAATAACCGGAATTTTAATAAAGTTTATATCGATAATGCTTTCGGGCAGAAATATGAATTTCTTATCATAAATATTATTGCCAATATAATAGCTTAACCAATACTCGTTGTTTAAACCGAAAGTCTGTTCGTCAATAAGTTCAACCAGTTTATAGGCTCCCCCTTCAATTACCGGGAACATGTGGCGCAAAACAGAAGTTTTAACCTGTTCGCCATTTTTTTCGCCATACCCTTTTGAGGTGATCAACACATTTTCAATTGGCTCCTTTTTAAGGTTGATCACATATACATACCAAATCTTGCTTTCAGCGCTTTCTTTTTCCAGCGCTACAGCTATGGCAATATCTTTTACGTTATTTTCTGGAAGGTCTTTTATCATTATTAAGTTGATTAGGATAGATTAAGTTGATTGGGTTTGAATAAGTTATAGGATAATTTAACAAACAATAAACTTAATCAACACTCTCTCAATCAACCAATCTACTTCTTCTTAGTAAACTTCTTTTTTGGTTTTTTCGGATCGTTATCAGCAGCGGCTAAAGCTTTACATTCTTCAAAAGTTAAAGATTCAGGTTCTTTTCCCTTTGGTATTTTAACGTTTTGTTTTCCAAATTCAATATAAGGGCCCCAGCGGCCATTCAATATTTTCACTGAAGGGTCTTCATCAAAAGATTTGATTAACCTTTCTGCATCCTTTTTGCGCTTTTCAAGAATAAGCTCAATAGCTTTTTCTTCTGTAACATCATGCGGGTCTATTTCCTTTGGTAAGGAGTAAAAAGCGCTGTTATGCCTGATATAAGGACCAAAACGACCAATAGCAACCGTCATATCCTTATCTTCAAAAATGCCTACTTTTTTAGGTAATTTAAAGAGTTCTAAGGACTCTTCAAGCGTTATGGTCTCAATGCTTTGTCCGGCGCGCAGACTGGCGTATAACGGCTTATCAGCCGCTTCATTCTCACCCTGGCTTTCACCCACCTGTACAAACGGTCCATAACGGCCAATGCGAACAGATACCTTTTTGCCGCTTTCCGGATGAACACCTAAATCACGCTCACCGGTTGCTTTATCAGCTGTTTCTATAGTGCTTTCCACATTTTTATGAAAAGGATGATAAAAGTTGCGGATCATATCTGTCCACTCTTTTAATCCCTGCGCTATTTCATCAAATTGCTTTTCAACACTGGCCGTAAAATTAAAATCAACAATGCCGTTAAAGTACTGCACTAAAAAATCATTTACAACCGCGCCTATATCCGTTGGGAAAAGCTTATTACGCTCAGCACCTGTGTTTTCTGTTCTTTCTTCTTTTTGGATGCTATTAGCCCTTAAAGTTAAAACACGAAATTTTCTTTGTTTACCTTCACGTTCTTCTTTTACAACATATCCCCGGTTCTGAATGGTTGATATAGTAGGGGCGTAGGTAGATGGGCGGCCGATACCTAATTCTTCCAGCTTTTTCACCAAACTTGCTTCAGTATAACGTGCAGGAGGGCGTGAGAAACGCTCGGTAGCCGACATTTCTTCCAGTTCTAATGCCTGTCCTTTAGCTAAAGGGGGCAATATGGTGTTTTCGCCGTCTTGCTGGCTATCTTCTTCATCGTCGTCAGATTCCAGGTAAACTTTCAGGAAACCGTCAAACTTCATTACTTCGCCATTAGCCACTAAATCTTCTTTACGTGTTGATATACTGATTTTTGCGGTTGTTTTCTCAAATTGAGCTTCACTCATTTGCGAGGCAATAGCACGTTTCCATATCAACTCATATAAACGCTTATCTCCCGAATCACCTTCAATAGTATGCTGATTAAAATAGGTTGGTCTTATCGCTTCGTGCGCTTCCTGTGCACCGGCGCTTTTGGTTTTATATTTTCTTTGCAGATGGTATTTGTCGCCATAAGCAGATACAATCTCTTGTGCGGCAGCATTTAAAGCAGTATCAGATAAATTAACTGAGTCGGTACGCATATAGGTGATATAACCTGATTCATATAGCTTTTGCGCTACAGACATTGTACGTGAAACAGAATAACCTAATTTCCTGCTGGCTTCCTGCTGCAGGGTAGAAGTAGTAAAAGGAGCGGCCGGCGAACGTTTAGTAGGTTTGGTTTCTAATGATCTGACATTAAAATCAGCACCTATGCAATCCGATAAAAATTTTTCAGCATCTTCCTGTTTGCTAAAACGTTCGGGTAGTTCAGCTTTAAATGCAGATTTCCCCTTGCCAAAAATAGCCACAATTTTAAACGCGGCTTCTGATTTGAATTTATTAATTTCTCTTTCGCGGTCAACTATTAATCTTACGGCTACGGATTGTACTCGTCCGGCAGAAAGCGATGGCTTTACCTTTTTCCATAAAACAGGTGAAAGTTCAAAGCCTACTAATCTATCCAGTACACGGCGGGCCTGTTGCGCATTAACCAGGTTATAATCTATTTTTCTGGGATTTTCAATAGCGTTGGTTATAGCTGGCTTAGTGATCTCATGAAAAACAATTCGTCTGGTATTTTCCTCTTTTAAATTTAAGGTTTCAAATAAATGCCATGATATAGCTTCACCCTC
Organism: Mucilaginibacter sp.; assembly: GCA_028287805.1. Taxonomy (GTDB): domain Bacteria; phylum Bacteroidota; class Bacteroidia; order Sphingobacteriales; family Sphingobacteriaceae; genus Mucilaginibacter. Next base: position 6,706 of record JAQBOY010000199.1, on the reverse strand, counting down.
CCGGTCCTCGTCCGATGCCAGCCAAACCACTTCTGCTTCCTTGGCTAATTTCTTTAATTCGCTTACAATCTGCTTTTTATCAGCAGGTACTTCATATTTTTGTTCAAAATTACGTGCTATATCAATCGCGTCTTCAGATTTAACTAAATCGCGGATATGTCCATAACTTGACTTAACTGTAAAATCTTTACCAAGGTATCCTTCAATGGTTTTTGCTTTTGCAGGAGACTCAACTATCAATAAATTTTTAGCCATTTATACAGTTATTTTTTGCAAATAAAACATAAAGAAAGTGAAACGCAAATTTTCAACATCCTTTAATTTATTTCTTTTAACAGGAAAGTTACGTAATTGTACTATCGTTGCCCGGTGTATTGACGAATATTACATCAAAAAACCACCGCCCAACAAGTCATTGCCCTCATAAAATACAGCAGATTGTCCGGGTGCTATGCCAGAGACCATATGATGGAAATCAACCTTCAAATGATCGCCCATTTGCTGGATGGTACTTTGTGCGCCTGCGTCTTTATAGCGTATCTTGGTAATGGCCTCTAATGGTTCTGGTATACTTTCGTATTTAACCATATTCAAATTTTTCACCCAGGCTTGTTTACGTTCCAGTTCATCCGCTGTGCCTAATACTACCGTGTTGGTGTCAGGTTGTATATTGGTTACAAACATAGGATGGCCGAAAGCAACGCCTAAGCCTTTACGCTGGCCAATAGTATAAAAAGGATATCCCTGGTGTTTACCCACTATGGTGCCATCGGTTAAAACAAAATTACCGCCTGCTACACGTTCTTCAAGGTCGCTTACTTTATGTTTTAAAAATGCTCTGTAATCATTATCGGGCACAAAACATATTTCATAGCTTTCACTTTTTCCGGCTAATTCAATTTGTCCCATTTCCATAGCCATTTGCCTTATTTCAGGTTTTGAATAGCTGCCTAACGGGAATTTAGTGCGGGCCAGGTTTTTTTGCGATACTCCCCAAAGCACATAAGATTGGTCTTTATGCTCATCCTTTCCTTTTGATATTACATACCGGCCGTTATCCTGCAAGCGTATATTGGCATAATGGCCTGTAGCAATAAACTCACAGTCCAGTTTATCAGCACGCTTTAACAGGGCATCCCATTTAATATGTGTATTACATAATACGCATGGGTTAGGGGTGCGGCCCGCTAAATATTCATCAACAAAATTGTCTATTACAAAATCGCCAAATTCATTCCTGATGTCTAAAATATAATGGGGGAATCCGTAACCTACTGCTAAAGCACGCGCATCATTAATGCTATCCAGGCTACAACAGCCGGTTTCTTTAGAGCTGCCGCCTGACGAGGCATAATCCCAGGTTTTCATCGTAAGCCCGATTACCTCATAGCCTTCCTCATGCAGCATTACTGCTGCTACCGAACTATCAACTCCGCCGCTCATTGCCACTAATATCCTGCCGTGCTTACTCATATTGGTTGCAAAGATACTTTTTTGATTTTTAACGAACTAAATTGTTGGTCAGGCGAGCGTAAAATGAGATTGTAGTGGTGATAATATAATTTCTTTAAAAGAAAATTATATTAATAATCAGCCAATTAAAGTTGAGTATATAAAGTTAAACTATATATAAGTTTTTTGTCAGGCAATGTAAACAGTTTTAATATTTACAAATTCATGTATGCCAAATAAACCTAATTCGCGTCCATACCCCGATCCTTTAATGCCTCCAAACGGTAACCGGGCATCAGATTTTACCAATGAGTTTACAAAGCATGAACCGGCTTGTAATTTGGTTGCGGCTATCTTTTCGCCCCTTTGTTTGTCCTTTGTAAAAACCGCTCCGCCTAAACCAAAAACACTATCGTTTGCAAGGTTTATCGCGTCAGCTTCATCTTTGGCGGTAATAACCGCAGCAACCGGACCAAATAGTTCTTCATCATAGGCCGGCATTCCTTTTTTTACTTTAGTTAAAATAGTTGGAGGATAATAAGCATTGCTTCCTTCAGGCAGCTCACCACCTATAATACATTGAGCGCCGCTGCTGATTGATCTTTCAACCTGGTGGTGTAATTCATCACGCAAATCTGCCCGTGCCATTGGGCCAACTGTAGTGGCCATATCAAGCGGATCGCCTGTTTTCTTAGTTTGCATTTTTTCTAAAAACAACCGGGTAAATTCTTTTTCAACAGATTTAACTACTATAAACCGCTTAGCAGCAATACAGCTTTGTCCGCTGTTGATGAGCCGGCTGTTTACACAAACTTCAGCTGCTTCTTCCAGATCAGCATCTTCTAAAATAATATAAGCATCGCTGCCGCCCAATTCTAATACGGTTTTTTTAATTAAGGAACCGGCCTTTTGCGCTACTTTTTGACCCGCGTTTGTACTTCCGGTAATAGTTACCGCTTTGATCAGGTTGTTCTCAATGATTTTATCAATCCTATCGCTGCCAACTAATAAGGTTTGGAATACATTTTTTGGGAAACCTGCCTCTATAATCATTTCTTCAATAGCTAAGGCGCAGCCGGGTACATTTGAAGCATGTTTCAATACCCCACAATTACCCGCAGCCAAGGCAGGTACCAGGAACCGGAATGCCTGCCAAAAAGGAAAGTTCCAGGGCATTATCGCTAACACAACGCCAATTGGCTGAAAAGTAACATAGCTTTTTGTGGCTTCGGTTTTAATTAGCTGGTCTTTTAAATGCTCGGTCGCATATATGGCATAATAGGTGCAAACCGAAGCGCATTTTTCTATTTCGGCAATCCCTTGCGTTACCGGTTTTCCCATTTCCTGCGCCATCAATTTCGCTAATTGTTTTTTACGTCTCTGTAATACCGCTGCAAGGTTATTTAGGAGAGTGCTCCGGTCTGCATGAGCGGTGTTTTTCCAGCTTAACCACGCCGTATTGGTTTGACTGATCTTTTTCTCTACCTCTAAATCAGTATGAGTTGTATATTTTTTAATGGTTTTTCCATTTGCCGGATTTATTGAAACAAGTTGCATAATTAAACAGATAAGAGTTAGCACATACTAACATATATTATCTTAATAAAGTCGTTATAATTATTGTTTGAAAAAATGCGCTATTGTTTAGGTATAATTTAAATCTATTGCAAACCAATGAGATTTGTAGAGACGCAACACTTTGCGTCTCCTATACGCTATATGGAAGGACTTCCTATTTTATATTCTTGCCCGGTTTCATTAACAGCCTTTATATTCGGAGTTTTGTCTTGCTATTTCCGCACTTGCCCGTTACCTTTTACCAGCCATTTATAACTGGTTAGTTCCTGTAAGCCCATTGGGCCGCGCGCATGCAGTTTTTGTGTACTAATGCCAATTTCTGCACCCAGGCCAAACTCTGCGCCATCGGTAAAAGCTGTGGATGCGTTTACATATACAGCGGCGGCATCAACCCTGTTTAAAAAGGCCTCTATATTTGTACTGTCCTCAGAAATTATAGCTTCGCTATGTTTTGAACTATGTGCGGCAATATGATTTAGCGCCTGTTCAAAAGTATCAACAGTTTTTATAGCCATTTTCATGGATAAAAACTCAGTACCATAATGTTCAGGCGTAGATCTGTGTAAAATATTAGACGGATAATTGCCTTCCAGAATTTTATAGGCAGGCTCATCAACAAATAGTTCAACCTGTGCTTCACCAAGAGGCGCTGCTATTTGTAACAGATCCTGTAACCGTGCGGAATGAATGATTAAGCAATCTAAAGCATTACAAACGCTTACCCGGCGTGTTTTTGCGTTAAAAATAATATCGGTCGCTTTTTTTGCATCGCCCGATTCATCAAAATAGGTATGTACAATTCCTGCGCCTGTTTCTATTACCGGTACTTTGCTGTGTTGCCTTACATGATTGATTAATCCCTGGCTGCCCCTCGGTATCAAAACATCAATGTATCCAACAGCATTGAACATGGCTTCGGCTGCTTCCCTTTCAAACGGAAGAAGCGTAGCAACATGAATATCAATATTGTGTTTTGATAATACCTGATGTATAATAGAAATGATAGCCAGGTTTGAATGTGAGGCATCACTTCCGCCCTTTAAAATGCAAATATTCCCCGATTTAAAACATAAGGCAAATACATCAAAAGTAACATTGGGCCGGGCCTCGTAAATTACACCCACAATACCAAGCGCTACACTGATCTTTGATATATGCAGGCCGTTTGGCATCGTTCTTTCTGAAAGTACGTGCCCTAACGGGCTTTCCATACGGGCAATGTTAAGTATATCACGGGCTATATCCTGTATGCGAGCGGTAGTCAGTTTCAACCGGTCGTAATTTGGATTGGCAGGATCCATCTGATCCAGGTCCTTTTTATTTTCTTCCAGTAAAAAGCCTGTTTGAGCAATGGCTGCATCAGCAACATCTTCTAACACCTGGTTAATAACAGCAGGAGTGAGGTTTGTTTTTCGTGCGGCTGATAAGGCGTTTTCAAAACAAGCCGTATAATTCATTTCCTTGATCATGGCAGGTAAAGATAATCATAATGTACCAGTGGCTTTTGATTTTTATGACCTAACTTTTCATTCGCTTTATCTGATCCATATTCCGCAATTCCTAAACCGATCAGCTTTTCATTTTCATCAATTATTTTAATGATCTCTCCCTTTTTAAATTCGGAAAGTACTTTGACTATACCAACAGGTAACAGACTTGTAGCCTTGGTGGAAAGGAGTGCCATTTTAGCACCTTCATTAATTTGTATGATACCAGTGGCCGCGTTTTCTGAATGGGCAATCCATTTCTTTTTGCCGGATGCCTTTTTATCGGGGACGAACCAGGTATGTATAACTTTATTCTCCAGTACGTCAGTTAAAATATTGTTTTTAGTTCCGTTAGCAATATGAACCGCAATACCTAACTGCGCTACTTTTTGCGCCATGTTTGACTTAGTGATCATACCCCCCCGACCGAATTGTGAACGGCTGGATTGTATATGGGCAGAAAAATCATGATCAGTGCCGCTTATTTTATTAATTACGGTTGAGCTTTCTGATTTCGGGTCGCCGTCATAAATACCATCTACATTGGTTAATACAATAAGTGCCTGTGCATTTAACATCGATGCTATAAGCCCGGCCAGTTCATCATTATCTGTAAACATTAACTCGGTGATAGATACTACGTCATTTTCGTTAACTACCGGTATCACCTGGTGCTGTAATAATATTTCCAGACAGTTTTTCATGTTCAGGTAATGTACCCTGTCCCTGAAATCTTCTTTAGTAACTAATACCTGTGAGCAAAGAATATTAAATTGCTCAAAATACTGTGCATAAGTATTAATCAGCTTAACCTGCCCTATAGAAGCCAGTAACTGCCTTGTTGCTACTGCATCAGATTTTTCTGAAACAGATATGAGGCTCCTGCCCGAAGCTACAGCACCTGAAGATACCAGAATAACCTCTTTTCCTTGTTTTTTTATAGTGGCTATTTGCTTAACAAGGTGGTTTATTCGTTCAAGGTCAGGTAAGCCGTTTGCCTGTGTAAAAACATTAGAACCTATTTTAACTATTATCCTACGGTAATCAAAAGCCATTATGGTGCGAGAAATTAATTCCCAATATTAATAAAAGGAAGTTTAAAGCCGTTGTTTAAGCTTAATAATTTTTGTTATTAATTATTAAGGTTCAATTTTTGATCGTAAAAGTTGGGTTAGTTATTATTTCAAATGAAGACTGGCTAATCTGGTCTATTGATTTTACAGGATAGCCCTTAGGTTTTAATTAGCTTAAAATCAATAGGGATGAACAACTGTACACGCACTGGTTTTCCAGCCTGTATGCCGGGCTTCCATTTCCGCAGATTCTTAACCACTCTTATTACTTCCTTATCCTGTTCTTCGGTAAGGCCCTGCACTATTTTTATATTGCTAACGCTTCCATCTTTTTCTATAACCAGCGATACCAATACTTTTCCCTGTATATTTTTCATCTGGTCTGAAAATATATAGCGGATATGTTCCAGCCGGAAATACAGCCTGTCTGTGCCGCCGCGGTATTCTGGCATTACTTCAACAGGTGTAGTATAAATCTTATCACTATCGAAGCTGTACTTAGCCGTATCCGTTTTTTGAGCATAGGAGATGATAGAGAAAACGGTGGGAATAAGAATTAGCAGAAGCGTTCTCATGATAGTAACCCCTCTAACCTCCCTGGCAGGAGAGGATTTCGATTTAATATATAAAGTTACTATTCTTTCGGCTAATTTGTACTGCTAAAAACAGGCAGATTAAGTAATTAATTTTCCCTCACCATTAATCCATCAGCAAAATCGCGCAGGTATTGTTTATGGTCTTCGGGTAAATTAATAGCATCTAATGCTTTAAATGCTTTATCGGCATAATCCTGCATTTCGCTTTCTGCGTATTGCCTTACACCCAATGAATTATAAATATCAGTTACAGCCTTAACTTTTTCTGCATTATCAAATTGCTTATTTGCAAGCAACCCGGTTAATGCGGCAGCATCCTGGTTTTTAGCCAGCTCCAGCGCTTTAATAAGCAGGTAAGTTTTTTTGTTGGATATAATATCGCCGCCTACCTGTTTTCCAAATTTTTCCGGATCGCCGTATACATCCAGTATATCATCCTGTAACTGAAAAGCTATGCCCAAATGCTCGCCAAAATCGCATAGTAATTCAGCATCCTTTAACTCAGCACCGCCAATTAACG
>JAQBOY010000151.1 GCA_028287805.1 Mucilaginibacter sp. | reverse complement strand
GTAATACCAGTGATCTCGATCTTGGTAAATTGCTGACGGTGACCGTTTTTCTTTTTGTAACCTTTTCTTCTTTTCTTTTTGAAGATAATTACTTTATCACCTTTTAAATGAGACACTATCTTAGCAGATACTTTAGCGCTTTTTAAATCAGAACCTAATTTAAATTTCCCTTCGTTTTCGGCTAACAATACATTGTCAAATTCAATACTAGCGCCCTCATCTCCCTGTAATCTGTGTACAAAGATCTGCTGGTCTTTAGCAACTTTAAATTGCTGTCCTGCTATACTTACTATTGCGTACATGGTTTGTTAATTAATGTTTTAAATTTCGAGGTGCAAATATAGATAATATACTTACAATAAACAACACGCTATTATTTTTTCTGCCGGGCCTCTGCTTCTTCCAAAATCTTTTGAATTTCCTTTACCAGTTGCAGATTGGCGTCCACTAATTTTTGCGGACCGTCATAAGCGGCATCAAATAAAACCTTTTTGCTCTTCCGCTTATAGTTAAAAGCGATATAATAATGAGGTGGTTTAGCACCTGAGACATCCACCGAATCATGTTTACTCACCTCGTTCGAGGGAAAATCCCAAAAACCAAGTTCAGCTGCCTTGCGGTGCAGGTAAAGCAAATCATTTTTGGTAAGTCGCAAGTGCTTTTTAATCAATGAATCATGAGCATTAAGGTATTGGTAATCCCCTGTTTTTGAATCATATTTATTCATCATGCTATCCGCTGTACCGTATTGGAACTGCATCGATTCAAATTCGGTAAATTTATAGGGTGCATCCTTTATCACCATGCTATAATAATATAAACAGTACAGCACAAAAGGCACTACCACACTAAGTAATATAAATATTTTTTTAAACCGTTCAGACATATTAATTATTGGTTATTAAGTATTGAATTATTGATTTCGATAATTGTTTTATTTATTATAGTTCACCTTCCCATTTGCTCACAACAGCCGTTGCCATAGCGTTTCCCAAAACGTTGGTTGCAGAACGGCCCATATCCAGTATAGGGTCAATACCAAGCAATAAGGCTAAACCAGCCTCGGGTATATTAAACATACCTATGGTGCCTGCTATTACCACTAATGCCGCCCTGGGTACCCCCGCTACTCCCTTACTGGTCAGCATTAATATCAGCAGCATGGTTAACTGATGGGTTAATGATAAATGCATATGATAGGATTGTGCTAAAAATAAGGAGGCAAAAGTCATGTACATCATAGAGCCGTCAAGGTTAAAAGAATAGCCCAGCGGCAATACAAAGCTTACAATTTTATTACTGCAGCCAAATCGTTCCATCTCCAATAATACCTTTGGATAAGCCGCCTCGCTTGTTGAGGTGCTAAAAGCAATCAGCATGGCATCTTTTATACTGTTTACTAAGGTAAACACACGTGTACGCAATACAAAATATCCTGCCAGTATAATCAGGAGCCAAAGTATGATCAATGAGAAATAAAACTCACTGATAAAAATGGCATAAGTTGAAAGTATCCCCAACCCCTGCTTGGCAATAATAGCAGTTATAGCGCCAAATACCGCCAATGGCGCCAGTTTCATTACGTAACCTGTTATTTTTAAAATAACATGCGCTATGGCATCCATAGCTTTAATTACAATCTCTCCTTTTGGGCCTATAGATGCGGTTGCCACACCAAAAAACAAAGCAAATACAACTATTTGTAATATCTCATTGTTAGACATGGCTTCAAAAATACTTTTAGGAAAAACGTGACTGGCAAAATCTTTCAATGAAAGCCCCGTCTTTTTAATTCCGGTATTTAAATGGCTATCCGGCAACATTAAGTGCATAGCATTGCCGGGTTCAAAAATATTAACCAGCAACATACCTAACAATAAGGAAACAAGGGAAGCGCTCAAAAACCAAAGAAGGGTTTTACTGCCAATACGGCCAACCGCCTTTATATCACCAACCTTGGCCACACCAACCACTAAAGTGGTAAATACCAATGGCGAAATGATCATTTTTATCAAACGTAAAAATATATCACTTAAAATACTGAAATACTCTACCTTATCCTCTCTTATATCATCATTAACTTTACGTGTATTTACCTGAATGGAACGTTCGGTTTTAAGTGATTTATAGGTTGTTGCAGAAGTATCAGTTAGTTGAGCTATACGAACATCTATTGCTCTTATGTTGGTCTCGGCAACATTAATTTTGTCATTATAGCTATTGATCACATTAACATTATAAACGTAACCGGTTATAATGCCTAAAATCAGCGCGATAAAAATGTAGAGGGTTAATTTACTTTTCTGCATTGGATAAGATAAGGAGGTAAAACTACAACTATTTAGTACTTTGCTAAAATATTTATATACCATGAGCACAATTACCTATGGACTTCAGCATATCAAAAAGGAATTACAGCATTTGTCGAATGAACAAATTAGTGAACTATGTCTTCGTTTAGCACGCTATAAAAAGGAAAATAAAGAACTCCTGGCTTATTTATTATTTGAAGCCTATGATGAGCCCGCTTTTATTGAAAAGGTAAAAGCCGAAACTGGTTTTATGTTTAGTCAGCTACCTGTTCAAAACTATAACGCTGCAAAAAGCTTACGGAAAATTTTACGACTGCTCGGTAAATATACTAAGTTCATGGCATCAAAAGGTGCGGAAATAGAATTGCTTTTAAATTTCTGCTCTAATTATCTGCAATATGCCGACAGGCGTACCACGTACAAGCCCTTACGTTTAATATTAGTAAGACAATTGGAAAAAATTCGTACCCTTATTGGTAAATTACATGAAGATATGCAGTTTGACTATAGTAATGATTACAATGCCATATTAACCGAAGCTGATGATAAGCTGCCCTGGTTAAACAAGAATAATTTTTTACTGTAACATAAGCAGCCTTTTATTATCTAACAACAAAAGTCGTTTAGCAATCGGCAATTTATTTACCACCGGCGATGATAAGGTGAGTTGACTATACGATTTGCTAACTAACGACATTCAAATAAATAAACTAACAATAAGTGGCAGATAAAGAAGCAGCATTTAAGAAAATATTTGAAGCTAATTCTAAAAAAATTTATCATTTATGCTATGGTTATACCGGCGATGATGATGCCGCTAACGACTTGTTACAGGAAACATTTTTAAAAGTTTGGCAAAATCTGGATAAATTCCGTAACCAGGCCATGATATCTACCTGGATATACCGTATTGCTGTAAATACGTGTTTAACTTATCTTCGATCGGAAAAACGACAGGCAAAAGATGAACTTACTCCCGAGATAGCAGAAACCAAAAGGGAAGAGTTTTCAGAAAAAAATGAGCAGGTAGCCTTGCTTTATAAATGTATTTCCAAATTAGAAGAATCAGAAAGAATTATTATCACAATGGTATTAGACGAGATACCCTACACCGAAATTGCAGAGATATCAGGTATATCAGAAGGCAACTTACGCGTTAAAATATATCGTATTAAACAGAAATTAACGGAATTATATAACCAATATGAAAGACTTTGATCAATTGATGTCGGTTTGGCAGGGACAGCCAAAACCAGATCAGCTTTCAGTGGATGATGTGCTGAAGCAGGTTAAAAAGGGAATGAATAGTATGAGCAGAAAACTGCTGTGGAGTATTGTTAGTATGAGCGTGTCATTTATCCTGCTGTTAGGTGTTATGCTGTTTTTTGTATTTAGATCATGGACAACTTATATGGGTATATTAATTATATTAATCACCATGATCCTGTATATTTTAATGATGATACGCGATTATAGATTGATCCATAAGCGTGATGCCACCATTACTCCTTCCGATTATTTACAAAGCCTGAAGGAATACCAAAAAAACAGGGCCGAAGTTTATGGTTGGATGTTATACATTTATGTGGTACTTATTAGTATTGGTATGGTTTTATACTTTTCTGAAGTATTTGAGAATGCTTCCAATGCTTTTAAAATAACAGCTTATAGTATTATAGGTATCTGGTTGTTATTTTGCACCATATATTTAAGAAAGCGTTTTGTTAGTAACGAACAGGAAAAGTTAAACCTGATGATAGACCGGTTAATCAGGTTACAAAATCAGTTTGATTAGGCTTATCAAAACAAAAAAACGTCATTGAGAGGAACGAAGCAATCCCTACCCATGCTATAACCATCACGTCATTGCGAGGAACGAAGCAATCTCTACTTAGGATAATCCACGGTAAGTTATTTGAGAACTCTCCGGCTCGCGGATAGTAATTGTCGTTTTACTAAGGTTTTGTGATCTGTTTCCTTCGAGCGCTGTCACGATGATAGGTATTAAATCCTCCGAGCGCTGTCAAGGAGCCCCGTCGAAC
>JAQBOY010000091.1 GCA_028287805.1 Mucilaginibacter sp. | reverse complement strand
AGTATTCAGAAAAAACCATCTATGTATATAAGATGCGGATTAAGGCAAAAGCTATTGATCCTGTTGAGTTTGATCATCATATTATGGCAATAAAAGCCGTTGACGAGCAATCAAGCTGATCCTCTTTATTTACCTGAACTTGCTTATTTAAAATTTCCTGCCGCGCTGATATTTGTAAAATCAGTATCATCGGCAAACGCGTTACCCATCCCCATTACTGTTAATGCATTAAAGGTAATATCATACCTAAATTAAATTCAGGCAGTGCTAATTCTTTAATTATCCAATATCGACTAAATTAATAGTTATTATCCTAATGGTTATTATATTAACCCAAAACTATAGTTGATTCTTACTCGTATAACAATCTTATTAAATTAAATAATGAGCAAGTAAAACTTTATGCCTTTGCTTTAGAGAGATGAAGAAGATTGAAGTATTTTACCGAATGAATTTCGTATTTCGCTATTGCATCAGAGGACTATTTGTTGTGCTATGCTTGTTTTGTTTTATTGATCCTGTTTTTGCAGATCAAGATACTTTAACAATAATTCACCTTAACAAGCAATCTGCTTCTACTATTAGATCAAACCCTGACACTGCTTTTTATTATGCCAGCAAAAGTATTGAATTGGCACGAAAAGCCAATTACAAACAGGGGTTGGCTGAAGCGTTGGTATTGGCAGGTCATGTTAATTACTTTAAGGGTAAAACAAATGATGCCATCCGGAATTTCGACGAAGCCATTGATATTTATAAGAAATTAAATAATGACAATGGTTTAACAGCCTGCTATATACAGTATGGACGTATGTATAATCAGTTGGCTGATTATAATAAGGCGATGGTATACCTAAACCTCGCTTTTGAAATCAGTAAAAAAAGCAAAAACGATTATTCTTTAGCAGATGCCTTAAAAAACATAGGTATAGTATATTTCAATGAAGGTTTACTGTCTAAAGCGTTGGATTATTACTATAAAGGACTATTTATAGCTGTTAAGCATCATTATAGTATACTATCAGCCGAACTTTATAATGATATTGGAGCCGTTCTGCAAAATATGGAAGTATATCCTAATGCGCTTGAGTATTTTAAAAAATCATTATCCATATTTGAAGGAACTGATGAGCTGCAGGCATTAGGAATATTGAATCAAAATATAGGAGAAGTATTTCTTGCTCAAGCTCAGTATGATCGTGCTATTGCTTACTTTACAAAAGCCAACGCTATTGTTAAGAAGCAAAATGATAAAGATGGATTAAGCTCGGTTTACACAGACCTGGGAGTATGTTACGCGCACAAGAAACAGTTTCAGAAAGCAATAAGTTATCTTGATACTTCTTTAGCAATAAGCAGAAGATATAAGATTGTGTATAATCAAGCTTATGCAGAAATTGGTTTTGCTACTGTTTACAATTTACAGAAGGATTACCAAAAAGCTTATCCTCATGCTTTGGCAGCACACCAGCTGGCGGTTAAATTGGGCAATTTATCTATCAGAGCCAACGCTGCATTGCAGTTAAATGAAACACTTGCAGGTTTAGGGAGAGTTGAGGAAGCTTATACATCATTAAAAGAATATATTAACCTGAAAAACGGATTAAAGGATAATGAAAGTATTCAAAAACTAACCTCATACAACTACAACCTACAGTTTTCCGTAAGGGAACGATTGCTTGCCCAGGAGCAGCGGAATAAAGAACAATTATATAAACAAACGGTACGTGTGCAAAGGTTAACCATTCTGGTTTTTTTTATATTGGTAATTGCTATGCTCGGAACAACCCTGATTTACTATTCGGAGAGGGGTAAGCAGCTAAAAATTAATGCTTCACTTGATGAGCAGACATCAAAGCTAAATGACTTAAATAAGTTGAAGGACCGGCTAATTGCCATACTGGCTCATGATCTTCGTGGCCCGTTAAGCACACTGCGGGGTTTATTTGATTTGTTACAGGACAAAACCATTTCACACGAGGAAATGCTGGATATGTTACCTCTTGTTTTAAAAAAATTAGAACATACATCCGATTTTTTGGATACACTATTATTCTGGATCAATAGCCAGATGGAAAATTTTGAAAGTGCCGCAAAAAGCTTTTCTGTTAACGAGGTTGTAGTATATGAAGTGAAGCAGCATTATGAGCAGGCAATTAGTAAAGGAATAATTATAACCGAGCATATACCTTTAGGACTTACTGCCTTTGCAGATCCAAATTGTGTTTGTATAGTTGTTCGAAATTTAATAACCAATGCGATCAAATTTTGTGAGGCTGGTGATATTATTCAGATTGCCGCAAAGCAGCAAGATCATCACATATTGATCAGCGTTAATGATAGCGGAGGTGGAATGACAACTGAACAGGTTAACAAATTATTCAGAAGCAAAGTTGATAGCCAACCCGGAACACAAAATGAAAGGGGTACAGGCATGGGTTTGTTGTTTTGTAAAGATCTTGTAGAAAAAGCTAACGGTAAGATTTGGGTAAAAAGTGAAGTGGGTATTGGTAGTAAGTTTTCATTTACTATTCCATCAACATAAAAATAACTAATACCAGCTAAAGCGTTCCATTTTATATGTGGTATGACTCCAATTTCTCAGCCACCAGGTCTAACAGCTCCTCTTTAATAAGGCCGGTGTTTTTACAGATGTGCAAAAAATTGTGCGCCCCAGGTTCAAAGCTAACCACAAACTGTCCCTCTTTAAAAACCTCGTATTTGCATTTCTTGTCATCATGATGCATATAGTCACGTACTTCGAAATGGTGGTTCTCGTTATTCCAGGCAACTGATATTTCAAATTTTTCCATGACCTGCACTACTTACTTTATATATTTAAATAAACCCTTAACCGCTATCTATTGTTGCAAAAGAAATAAATTTTAGATCATGCTAAAAGGTTATTTAACCAGCATAATCAGTTTTTATTAGTTTAATTCTTTATAAGTACTAAGCTCTTCTTTTAACCTCCGCTCGCCCACCTGTTGCCGCCACATGGCGTAATATAAGCCTTTTTGTTGTAAAAGTTCGTTGTGATTACCGCTTTCGATAATATAACCATTTTCGAGTACATAAATACGATTAGCATGCATTATGGTAGACAAGCGATGCGCAATGATAAGTGTAATATGGTCTTTCAGATCGGATAATCTGCGTACAGTTTTGGTAATTTCTTCTTCTGTAAGTGAATCAAGCGACGAAGTAGCTTCATCAAACAGTAAAATATTAGGATGGCGCAAAAGTGCTCTTGCAATAGATAAGCGTTGCTTTTCGCCGCCAGATATTTTTACACCTCCTTCACCTATCAGTGTATCCAAACCATCACGGGCGGTGCTAATAATGATTGGCATGCAGCTTTATTTAGTGCCTCTAAACATTCCTCATCTGTAGCATGTGGTTTTACAAACAGTAGATTATCCCTGATATTACCTGAAAACAATTGCGTATCCTGCGTTACAAAACCTATTTTGCGACGCAGTTCATCCAGATGTATGTCTTTGGTTGATATTTGATTATATAGAATATCCCCGTTTTCGGGTTTATATAAGCTAACCAATAATTTGATCATAGTAGATTTTCCAGAACCAGAAGGACCAACAAGAGCAACTGTTTCTCCTTTTTCCGCATAAAAAGATACGCCATTCAGTGCATAACGATTACTGTTTTTATATCTGAAAAACACATTGTCAAACTCAATATGAACAATTTTTTTTAATTCCGTCGGTTCATCAGGTATCTCTTCTATCGGAATACTCATTATACGTTTGAAGTTATTTAATGACATTTGCGCTTCGCGCCATGTTAGCGCCATGTGCCCAAATTCCTGCAGGGGGCCAAACAAAAAATAAGCGTATAACAGAAAACTAAAATATTGACCCGGTGATATTTCCTTATCAAAAATCAGCATGAGTAAAATTACCACCATGGCACTGCGTACTACATTTACTGTGCTGCCTTGTATAAAGCTTATCAAACGTAAAATTTTGGTCTTTACGATCTCCAGGCTTAAAATTTTATGAGTGGTAGTATTTAGCCGTTCAATCTCCTGATCTGCCAGTCCATGGCTTTTTACTAATTCAATATTTCTTAATGATTCTGTGGTTCGACCCGCCAATACGGAAGTCTTTAAAATGATTGCCCGGTGAATTACTTTAATTTTTTTAGATAGTGTCCAGCTTAAATAAGTAATAACAGGTACCGAAAAAATAAATACCACGGTTACTTTATAGCTAATTAAAAAGGAATATACGGAAACAAAAATAATCCCGAATAAGGCCATAAAAGTAACATTGATGGATGCTTTTATAAAATTTTCAGCATCACTTCTTACTCTTTGCAACACACCCAGTTTTTCGCCGCTTCGCTGATCCTCAAATTCATAATAAGGCATAGCTAAAGAGTGTTTCATGCCATCAGCATACATTTTTGCTCCCGTTTTTTGGGCAACAGTTATCGTGAAATAATCCTGAAAATTATTGGCTATACGCGATACAAAGGCCGCTCCTAATGCCAGGCCCAGTAAAGTTAAAATACCCGTAAAATATTCGTGCCTTGTAAATAAATCACGCTTAACAATATAATCATCTACAATTTTGCCGGTAATGAGAGGATCAATCAGGGAAAAAATTTGATTGATAGCTGTCATTAATAAGGCGAGCAGTACCGTCCATTTATATTTTTTAAGATAGCTTAGTAATATCCCCATTTATTGCGTGCTTAAATTGCCAAGTAATTAATAAGTACGTATAACGGAAAAAGCAACCAATTGATTGCCATATTAATTGTTTTATTCTTTTTTATACGTATATCATCCTTCTTTTTTGATCGCTTTAACCATCACCGGATTATTTTGATATTAACTGGCCTTACCCTTATGATCCCAGTGGTCTTTAAAAATGCTACCGTCAGGCGCTGATCTTAATACCCTGGCAAACCGTTCTCCTCTGATGTGGCCGTGATCATCTTTTTTGCCAATGAATAACAGAATTGGCCGACCCTCATCATCAGTTTTAAATGCCAGATCTTTATTTTTAAAGCGGAGTTCAATCATGCCAGATGGTTCATAGCGCTTATTTAACACCTTTAATAGTTCTTTCCCTATTTCCATATTTAGTTATTGATTGATCCCATTATTGGTTCCTAACAATGCTATGCGGTATCAGGAACCGGTTCTTTTTCTTTTATACCGATTAAAAATGAAGATCATTAAATCAAATGATGATCGTCTAACAACAAGTATAACCAGGTAAGAATAAAAACCAAAGGAATTAGTACCGGTGAAATATGCTGGAAAAAACGGTCACGTGGCCTGCCATATATAGGAGGGTATAGCTTATCGGAGGCAATATCTTTAGTTGAATTTTCATAATACCGTCTTAACTTTCGTAAATACACCAATGTAGCAATCACATCAAAAAGCGTGAAAATGGCAGTCAGTAAAGCGGCAAACGGAAATATTATGGCAAGCATTTTTTGTTTATTCAGTAAGTCAGGAGTAGGCGCTTTAGCCGTTACCAGCATCGCGTATACATTAAAAAAGAATGATTGGCCAATGGAGAGCCAAATTACACGCTGATTAATGGAGTTGTCATAATGCTCTATTTGAGCCCTGTTGGTTTTGTAAACATCTGTAGTTGGTGTCAATTCATGAGGTGATGTTTCATTAGCCATTATATTAGGTTGTTATTTGTTTTCTGAATTTTAATTATTTAAATGTTTTAAGGCACTGGTCAATAGCAATATCAAGAGATGGCAATATATCGCCCCTTTCACTTGTGAGCACACTGAAGCGAGGCCTTTTGGCTTTAAGCCCCGATTTTATAAGCGGCACAGATTTAATAAGACCTGTATTAAGGCCACAGCGCTCTGCAACGGTAAAAGCAAGGTCAGCCCATGATATTTGACCTTTATTATTTAAATGCCAAATGCCATTTTCATCATCCAGTAACAGATCCAGGCTGGCATTAACCAAGTCGGGCACATAAGTTGGAGATACCAGCACGTCATTAACTGTAGTAAATGTCTTTCCCATTTTAAGAGACTTTAATACTACCTGTAAGAAATTTGCGTTATCCCAGGGGCCAAAAAAAGCGGCGGTTCTTACTACTAACGCCTTCCTGTTTTGTTTTAATACCTTTTCCTCAGCCAGAGCTTTGCTATGACCATAAACGTTTAACGGGATTTTTTTATCACTTTCCAGGTAAGGCTTGGTCTTCAAACCGTCAAATACCAGGTCAGTTGAAAAAGTGAGTAGTTTAATATCATACTGATTACAAAGTACAGCCAGGTTCTCGGCTCCATAGGTATTAATTGCAAAACAGCTACCTGACCTGGTTTCTGCGTCATCAACGCTTACAAAGCCGGCTGTATTAACAATTCCCCATGGATTCTTTTCTCTGATTAATTTTTCAAGCTGAAGGGGGTTCGTTATATCCGCTTCATCATGCCCTGCTATTTGATAATCAATTCCTCTTGATTCGCAAATTATGGCAAATGCATTTGCCAGCGTACCACTTTTGCCAATAATTAACAATGGTTGGTTGGGTTCACCTATAGGATCAGTATTAAAAATTGCTTCACTGCCATAGATCACCCTGCATTTACGCTGCCACCAGCCGTTGTTATTGATTACAGGATGCTGAAACACATTGCCAGCATTATATGCTTTAATCATTCCGGCTAAAGCTGTGGGACGAGGTGTATTTACGCTCAAATCAAATACGCCGGCTTCATATTCACCCTTTTCCTGCGTAAGCAGGCGGTTCCAGCCATAAGAGCCTAAAAGCGCCCAGGCAGTAATAGCCCTGATATCAATACCATCTTTTTTAAGATTTACGGCAGTTTTCCAAAATAAGTTTAACCAGCGCATCTGCTCTTCCCGCGTGCAAAATAAATGTACCTCTGTAACTGCCAGAGGCAGGTGGTAACGTTCCCAGGCTTCCTTTAATAATTGATAAGGCCCATCCGGACATACATGACCTACACGTACCGCTTCCACATCGGCATAATGATGCTGAGAATTTCTGCCGTGGGTATGGGCCGGGTAATTTTGCAGGTTTTCATCCAGGTAGCGCTCACTCGTTAAATAGTAATTAAAGCCCATAATATCCGGCTCACATTTATTTTCGAGAAAAAAATCAAGCTCGCTTTCCGTTATACCTGTTGATAGCAGGTATTTCCATAATGAATGAGCCTGGTTTACTTTGCCGCATAACAGGTCATAGCTAAGCCACCGCCTGTTGTTTTCAAAATCAGCCTGATATTGCAACAGCGGTGTGCTGTGTATTTTTCCAAGATCATCTGTTTGTACAAGTTTAGCTTGCGGATTTATCTTTCTTATAGCTTGCATGGCCAAAACTGTAGCCTTACATTCATTAATAAGTATGCGGCAAAACCCCCGGTCGTTTTGTTGGTGCGGATACCAGATGCCGTATAGCCCACAAAACCGGGCTGTTGTTAATGGTTCATTTACCGGGGTGTAATAATTTATCCACGGAAATTTTTCGGCTACTTTTGATGCATATTCAGCAAGTCCTTGCACAAAAGTTTCATCCATCATGTTTACATAGGCAGGTCCGCTGCCATGATGTACCAGGCCTGCAATTACTTCTATATTTGCTAAACGCAGTTGTTCAAGTCTGTTTGCTGTTAATGTCCAGTCTATTGAGGCGTCCTTTAATGGCTGGTGTTTTTCCCATAATACAGGATAGCGGATTTTTTTAATGCCCAGTTCCGCAAAACGGCTTATATCAGGTTCGCGGTTATAATGACCGGCATAGTCCAATTGGTCAAAATACTGATCATGGACACGGTTGATGGTACATTCAAGTCCACCCCAAACTTCAATAGCTGTTGTTAATTGTTCCATTATTAACAGGTTGAGTTGAATTAGCTGATTGTATCTTCTTAAAGGTAGCTAAGGCCTGTGCTACTACCTGATCCATATTATAATACTTATAAGTTGCCAGCCGTCCTACAAAGTAAGTTTTTGACTGATCAGCCAGGGCCTGATATTTTTTGTACAAAGCTGCATTTTCGGGCCGTGGAATTGGGTAATAAGGGTCGCCTTCGGCTTGTGGATATTCATATACCAGGCTGGTTTTTTGATGCTGCTGCCCGGTTAGATATTTAAATTCTGTAATCCTGGTAAAAGCATAATCATTTGGGTAATTGACGGTGCCTGTTTGTTGAAATCGTTGCTGGTCCAGGGTTTCAAATTTAAACTCCAGCGACCGGTATGGCAATTTGCCGTAACAATAATCAAAGTATTCATCTACAGGACCGGTAAAAATCATGTTTTGATAACTGATCTCATTGGTAATTTCATGATAATCGGTATTTAACATTATTTTGATGTTTGGATGATTCAGCATTTTTTCAAACATTTTAGTGTAACCATACAAAGGCATGGCCTGATAAGTATCTGTAAAGTACCGGTCATCCTTATTGGTACGGGTTGGCACACGGGCTGTTACTGAAGCATCTAACTCAGATGGGTCAAGGTCCCATTGTTTTCGGGTATACCCCTTGAAAAATTTTTCATATAATTCCCGGCCTACAGCTTTAACTACCACGTCCTCAGACGTTTTTACCTGTGCTATGTTTTCTGCTTTTGAAGCAAAAAAGTCTTCCAGGTCCGCACTGCTCAGGTTTAATCCATATAAGGTATTAATAGTAGTCAGGTTAATAGGAATAGGCACTTCTTGTCCGTCTACACTGGCCAGTACCTTGTGCTGGTAGTTACGCCATTCGGTAAATTTTGACAAGTAGTTAAAAACCTCTTTACTATTGGTATGAAAGATGTGCGGGCCATATTTATGAATAAGTATTCCTGCTTCATCAAAATAATCATAAGCATTACCACCAATATGATTCCGCTTATCCAGCAGTAATACCTTTTTATTTTCCACGCTTGCCAGTCTTTCGGCCAGTACACATCCGGCAAACCCGGCACCTACAATTAAATAGTCAAACATATTACTGAGCGATAGAAGTTAAAGAACGGTTAGTAACGGTATCCCTGATATGGCTGAGCATTCTGTTGCAGGTTTTATCCCATGAGTTTTGAGACAGGAAATCATCGACCTGTTTAAGCCACTCCTTTTTAGCGGTATGATCCAGTTGTTGTTCAACAGCGGCAATAAAATCAGTAGCATTACTGCCGATAGCCACCATTTTATTTTTGCCGTAAGGGTTGATGACATCCATAATAGGCGTGGAAACCACAGGAACGCCTGCAGCTAAATACTCGGGTGTTTTGGTAGGGCTGATATAACGGGTAGATTCATTGAGCAGGAAGGGGATCAGCGCTACATCCCAGGTGGCCACATAAGATGGCAGATCCTTGTAGTCTTTTGAACCCAGGTAATGAATGTTGCTGTTTTGCGGCAGGGTAGCCTTGTCGATCTTTACCACGGGACCGATCAGCATGATTTGCCACTCAGGCCTTGCATTTGCTATTTCCCGAATCAGTTCGATATCAAAACGCTCATCGATCACTCCGTAAAACCCGAGCGTGGGCTGGCTGCCGGCGGTACTCCGCCTAAGCTGCCGTGCCTGTTCAAAATGCTTTTTATCAATGCTGCTGGGAAAAGGATAGATGTTGGCATGCTGGTTCTTCTTGGCCTCGTATAATGATTGGCCCCCGGTAAATACGATATCCGCTTTTTTTAGCAGTTCCTGCTCTATGGTTTTTAAGGATTCGGGTGCGAACCTGAAAGCTGACAACTCATCCATGCAATCATAGATAACCAGTTCAGGCTGATATTTGCGACTGAATTCCATGGCCATCGGGGTATAATACCAAAAGGCAAAATCAGCAAGGTTTTTGTTTTCCATAAACTGATCAAACAATGCTTTTAGCTGGACGGCGGTTTCAGCAGCGTTTAAACCCGAAGGTAAATGAGGTACCAATACCTGCAGATGTTCTCCGCGGCTCAGATAAGTATAATAGGCCTGTCCTGCGGTATCGTGAATAGGTTCTTCAATAAAAAATATATCGAACGATTGCGCAAATCGTGTTAATAACTGTTGAGGGCGTTGGAATACGAAATCCCATCTTAAATGCGAAAAGCAAACAATGTTTTTAGGTAATTCATGATACAGGCTTTTTACCTGGCTTTTCACTTGCTTGTTACTCAATAATTTCATAGTCCCGTATAGTTTTATTATATATAATACATTTTTTAATTTATTTGTTTGTGAACAGGGATTTAACTATAGCGATAATTATGCCAATCGGCACATGGAAATATTCATTGGAATAAGGAAATAGC
Organism: Mucilaginibacter sp.; assembly: GCA_028287805.1. Classification (GTDB taxonomy): domain Bacteria; phylum Bacteroidota; class Bacteroidia; order Sphingobacteriales; family Sphingobacteriaceae; genus Mucilaginibacter. The sequence continues at coordinate 11,470 of JAQBOY010000091.1, read as the reverse complement.
AGGTATTTTATAAAAAGTTAAGTTAACTAATTGAATTTCAAAGCCTAAGTAATATTGTTTGTAGATACTCATTTAACCTTGATAGACCTTTCTTAACGGCCTTAAACAATAAAAGGGGCTGTAAGCCTCTTCTATTGTAAACAAAATTAACTAATTAGTTAAACGCTATTTTACCTGGGTATGGATCTTTTGAACAGCTTGCAGGTGCATCTTCAAAACAGGAAGTGTCTTATCAATAAATGCCTGCATTTCGGGATATTTAACCTTGTGCCTGGCCTCCTCAAAGGCTTTTATATCTTTCTTGTGGTCATCAACCATAGCATCTACATAGGCTTTATCAAAATCAGCGCCTGATTTGGAAGCCAACCTGGTCTTCAACTTTTGATCTTCATTACTTAAAGAGTTAGGTAAGACAATCTTTTTGCTGTCTGCCAAATCCTTCATTTCGGCATTTGCCTTAGCGTGATCTTTAACCATCATAGCGCCAAAATCCTTTACCTGCGCATTTGTAGCTTTTGTTTGCGCAAGTTTACCCAGTTCCACTTCGGCCATCCCGCCGCTGGCTGCTTCTACAGCGAATTTAGCATCAGCTTCGCTAATTTCCATTGTGCTGTTAGGCTGAACCTTTTCGCCTGAATCTCTGGTACTATTAATGCTGTCCGCTACGTCGGTGCTGTTCTTTCTGGTTGGATTGCTGCAACCTGCAAATACCCATACCAGGCAGGATGCCAGCAAAATAATTTTCATCTTTTTCATGTTCATGTTTAATTAATCTATTATTATCTTTTGGTGTTTACTGGTTTTATGTGCTTTAATACATCTGTTCCAATATCTTACATCACCTTATTTCCTAAATGATCTTTGTATTATAGATACCACTTACCGCATTAATGGTTTTGAAATTTTTATCAATTTGAAATAGCTATTTAATCAACCTGGTTATTATTAAATTCCTTATTGTAACGGTATTTATGATTATGACATAAAACCATACTATGCTCAATTTGGTTATGCTTAAATGAATGATTTTGATTTGACATTATCCTTAAACAGCGCGCAATTGCCGGTTAAGGTGCATACACATGTGGAGGGAGAAACTACCTGGTATGATCTGATATTCGAAAATTATACACTTAGTATATATAAAGATACCTTATACACCTGGACCAGCGATGATCCTCACGGGTTAAGTCAGGCCGATTTGCAAAGTATTGGTGAGCAAATTGAAAACGTAACCTGATTTGAGATCAAGATGTGATGCGGATTTTCGGTTTATTCATTGCATTGATTTGCCTGTTGTTTCAAAAGGACTATGCGCAAAAGCCAGTAGTTATTACTTATGCAGGTGGATACCGGGGCAACCTTATTGATGCGCGAAAGATTGAAGCAGGAAAGTTGACACATTTGCTATATGCTTTTGCTGATCTGAAAAACAATAAAGCTTATTTGCACTATCCGGAAACCGATAGGATAAATCTAAACAGATTGGTCAGGCTAAGGCAGGGGTATCCGGATTTAAAGGTGCTGCTATCAGTTGGAGGAATAGGCTGGAGCAGAAACTTTTCAACAATGGCGCTAACAACCAACGGAAGGCAAAGCTTCGCGCAAAGTTGTGTGCAACTTGTTAAGGATTTTGATCTCGATGGAATAGATATTGATTGGGAATTTCCGGGCTATCCGGGTGAGGGTGGTAATATTTACCGAAGCGGGGACCAGCAAAATTATACCCGCCTTTTTAAGGAGCTCCGCGATCAGTTTGATCTTTTGCAGCAGAATACGGGCAAGCATATACTAATTACTGTAGCGGTAGATGGTTGGGCATCGCATTTTTTACCTCATACAGAAATGAACAGGGTACAGGCTTATGTAGATTATGTTTGCCTGATGACCTATAACTTCAATACCAGGGAACAAGCAGGGGGGCATTTTTTATATGCACCAAAAAACTGGGAAGCCCAGGGCTCGGCCGACGGCGCAGTTAAAGCATTTATTCAGGCTGGCGTCCCGGTAAATAAATTAGTATTGGGAGCCGGTTTCTTTCCCGCTGCTTTTCAAATGCTCACCAGTAATGCAGGGGATAGGAGGTATCATCGCAAACTTGCATTTCATGGTGGCCTGGCTAAAGTATACCGTATGGAAGGGGGGCATATTGGGTTCAAAAAATATCAGGAAGCAAAGGATAATTCACCTTACCTGTTTAACATGCAAACCAAAATCAGGATATCATATGAAGATACCCTGTTGCTCAAGGTTAAATGCGCTTATATACAAAGCAAAAAATTAGGCGGCATCATGTACTGGGATTACTTTTCAGACCCGGGACGATTATTACTACATACTATAACGAAAAGTTTTGCGGAGAACAAAGATTTGTCTCACCCATAAATAAAATATAAGCTTTTCTAATAATTATAGGACAATCATTGCAAACAGTGAGGATGGTTTAAGCAGACGATTTTTTTAAATTATTAAAACATCGCTTTTTTCTATTGGTTAATTAATGTAACTAACAGTAGTAGCCGAATTGTTCTATTGCTGTTTTTATACCACACAGTTAAATAAATCAATAGAATTTACAAATTCAAAATGAATTATTATGGAAACTACAGTAAATCAATCAGACTCCAAATTAAAAGAATTCTTCATCGACCAATTGGAGGATCTTTATTGGGCAGAAAAAAAATTAGTTAAGACCTTACCAAAAATGCAGGAAGCCGCCACTTCATCACAATTGAGAGATGCTTTTGGTAACCATTTGAACCAAACACAACAACATGTTAGTCGACTGGAACAGGTTTTTGGAATCATCGGACGAGAGGTGGAGTCTACCAAATGCCAGGCTATGGCGGGTATAGTAGATGAAGGTGAAGACATCATTGATGAAACCGAAGAAGGTACTGCACAACGCGACGTAGGTTTGATCTTCGCCGGGCAGAAAGCGGAACATTATGAAATTGCTACTTATGGTGGCATGGTCAACCTGGCAAAAACACTGGGTTATGACGATGCGGCGGGCCTTTTAAGGCAAACGCTGGCTGAAGAGAAGGAAGCAGATGCATTGCTGACCCAGATTGCCGAGAATGATATTAATTACAAGGCAAGTAAAGAGCCTAAAAAAGAACGCTTATTTTCATAAGTTAAAAAGGACCCGGGACTGCCGGGTCCTTTTTAAAAAATATACTTAAACTACATTATTGAGCTACGATTTGTCCTCTAAGCCGCATGATTAAAAAAATCATTAACCTATTTTAAAAGAAATAAACCATGTTATTACCAATTGCTTTTGTATTTATTATTGCTTTTGTAGTGGTTTCTCTGTTTCTTATTATCAGGAGAAGTAAAGGGAAAAAGGATTAATGGATAAATTTCACTTCCTTCCGAAACATCTGCCTATATAAGCACTTACGCTTTTTAGAAGGAGTTAAGCAATTTCTATTGCAGGAGGCTTTAAATAAATCAATCTGCTATTCACGATCATCAATTATTAAAGCAATTTATCCGGGGTAATAGGTAGCTGCCTGAGGCGTTTTCCGGTAGCATGATAAACTGCATTGGCAACCGCAGCGGTAAACCCTATCAATCCAATTTCACCTAATCCTTTGGCACCCATAGGATCAATAACAGGATCATCCCGATCAATAAAATGTACTTCTACATTTGGCAGGTCAGCATTTACCGGTACATGATAATCCGCTAAGTTATTATTTACATAACGCCCGGTACGATGGTCAACAATACCTTCTTCCATTAAAGCAATGCCTATTCCCCAAACAACTGAACCCAATACCTGACTGTGCGCTGTTTTATGATTCATGATCTTCCCTGCGTCTACAACTGATACCACACGAGTTACCCTTACTTCGCAGGTTAAAGGATGCACCTGTACCTCTACAAAATGGGCGGAAAAAGATTTACCGGAATGTTTTTCATTTTCGGGTCCTGGTTTTGATGCTGCGGTAGCTTCCAGTTCGGGTAAATTATGTTGTTTTAAAATATCGGTATAGTTAATGGGCTTACTCCTATCATTTAAATGAGCCAGGTCTGCAAATTTTTGTTTAAGGGCAATACCTGCATCATGTACAGCCGAACCAGTGGATGCAGTAGTATGCGAACCGTATTGCGGCGGCGCTTCAGGAAGGTCGGCATTGGCCCATTCTATTTTTACCCTGTCGGCAGGAATAGCTAAAGCATCGGCTGCAATCTGCGTCATAATAGTAACTGAGCCGGGGCCGGTATCGGCTACGGAGCAACGTATCAATGCGCTTCCATCGGCCAATACTTTTATACTTGCAGCCGCTGGTGCACGTTCAGCTTTGTAGATTCCGGCGCTCATACCCAAACCTACCAGCATTTCGCCATTTTGCATAGAACCCGGAACAGGGTTACGCTTGTTCCATCCAAATTTTTCCGCTCCAATCTCATAACATTCTTTCAGGTAATTGCTTGACCAGGGTTGATTTTTTAACGGGTCTGATGTTGTAAAGTTCTTCAGTCTTAATTCAAGCGGGTCCATATGCAGGGCATAAGCCAGTTCATCCATAGCCGATTCCATGGCGAAAGATCCACTGGTTTCACCAGGGCCGCGGGTAGGGCATGGAGTGCTCATATCCAGCGGAACCAATTTGTAGGTGGTGTGTACATTCGCGCAATTGTACATGGATTTGGTCGGCTCCAGGATACGCTCCATAAATTGCTCGTATTGCGAGGTAGAGCCGAAAGCTTCGTGATTAATACCAGTTAATGTTCCATCCACGTTAGCGCCAATGGCGTACTTTTGTACAGAAGCGGGGCGGTACCCTACCATATTGAATACTTGCCGGCGTTGTAAAGCTACCTGTACCGGGCGCTGCACTTTTTTAGCGCCCATAACCGCTGCCATTTCCTGCGGCCACATGCGCGATGAACTGCCAAAAGCGCCACCAACAAAAGGGGAAAGCACTTTTACATTCTCTTCCTTTAAATTAAAATATTTGGCAAACTGCTGCCGGGTAGTTTTAACACTCTGCGTTTTATTAAAAATATATAAACGGTCATTGCCCTCCCAGTAGGCGGTTGTAGCATGCGGTTCCATTGGATTGTGAACTTGCAGGGGCGTTTGATATTCCTTTTCAATTTTTACCGGCGCATTTTTCCAGGCATCTGTTTGCCCGCGGGTGTAGTCTGATGGTTTGTCAGGAGTTATCGCTTTGTTAATTTGATTATGTATATCCGTATGGTGTTCTTCAGCTTCGTACCTGATCTTTACCAACGAGGCAGCATATTGGGCTTGTTCAAGTGCATTTGCAATAACAAGTGCAACCGGCTGTAAGTTATAATGTATTTGATTGTCAAGAAAGGGTTTAAATTCTTTACCTGCAAATATGGGTATGGCCGACATGGGATTATGCCCGTATCCGGGAACGTCAGGTGCATTTAAATAACTCATTACCGTTAAAACACCGGGTAATTGTTCGGCAAATTTACTGTCAATTTCCAAGATGCGGCCTTTAGCAATAGTGCTGGTAATGACAACCCCGTATGCAAGATCGTTAAAATGATAATCAGCCGCATACCTGGCGCTGCCGGTTACCTTGGCATAACCCTCCACCCGACTAATAGGTTGCCCTATTGCCTTATTGTTTATGGCTATTTTACTCATTTCTGTACTAATCTGAACTAAGTTTATTTGACTTAACATTCCGGATGGTAGTTAGTTTTTAAAAAGCCGGGTCGTTTTTTGAAAAGGTATTTTGTAATTGAAGAGAAAAAAAATAAAAGTTAAAAGAAATTTATAATAATCGAAACCTTAAATAAATTCGTTTCGTATAAATACCAGATTTATAATTTAAGTTTAAGTTTAGTTTTTTAATTGGATCAGTGAGGGTGATTAGCTACTAGCCGAAACATTATCACTAATTGAAAGAGCTTGTCGAAAGACAGGCTTTTTTTTATTCAGCCTATGGTATTGTTATATTGTTGAGAGAGACTCAGGTACAAGTAAGCATCATTATTAATATTATATATTTATTTAATAACAACCTTTTGAATATGATTAAAGTATAAAGCATATACAATCTTGTTATTATAATCATATTTTTTGCTTAGTTAATTTCCCTACATGACTCAACGGTCTGCATTCACGTATTCCCCAAATATTGTTATTGGCTTTATTATAAGTGTATCAATGTTTTTTAGTTCGTTTTTAGCAGCGCAACAAAAAATAAAGTTTACTCATATTACGGTTGATAATGGACTTTCGCAAAGTACGGTTCAATGCATGATTAAAGATAAATATGGGTTTATGTGGTTTGGTACGCAAAATGGGCTTAACCGTTATGATGGTTACCATTTTACAATTTATCGTAACAATCCTAATAATCCACAAAGTTTAAGCAATAGCAGCATTCTCTCATTTTTTGAGGATAAACAAGGCACGTTATGGATAGGTACTAATAGCGGCCTTAATAAATATGACCGTAACAAAGATGTCTTTACAAATTATCAAACTGATGATAGTAAAGGCTCATTGAGCAATAATGTTGTATCATGCATATATGAAGACCACCTGGGTAATTTATGGGTTGGAACATATAAGGGGCTTAACCGGCTCAATCGTAGTACTAACCGGTTTACACATTTTACAGCTAACCCTCAAAATCAGCATAGTTTAAGCAGCAATCATATCAGCGTTATATTTGAAGATAATAAGCATAATTTATGGATAGGTACAAACAACGGGTTAAATCTTTTTAATCAGCGTACCAATCAGTTTACTGCTTTTTTGCATAAGGACAATGATCCGGGCTCTATTACTGAAAATCAGGTGTATGCAATTACCCAGGATGGTTTTGGAGATTTATGGATAGGCACCAACGGAGGGGGCTTAAACAAATACAATTATAATAGCCAAACTTTTTCAGCTTACAAAACTGATGTTACAAATCCGCAGGGTATAAGCAGCAATATAATTTATTCGGTTACGGCTGGTAAAAACGGCTCTTTGTGGATAGGTACAGAAAAAGGGGTAAATTACTTTGATATTCGTGCCGGAAAATTTACGGTTTACCGTAATAACCCCGATGACATAAACAGTTTATTAGGAAGTTCCATCCGTTCTATTTTAGTTGATAATGAAGATGTTTTATGGATACCCACCTTTTCTAGCGGAATTAATAGATACGATAAAAATTTACCCTTGTTTGATGTTTACCGGAGTAAGGGTGATAATAGTACCGGCTTAAGCTATCGGATGGTTGCCTCATTTGAGGAGGGTACCAATGGTAATATATGGGTGGGCACTGATGGTGGCGGACTAAATCTTTTCGATCCTAAAACAGGTATTTTTAAACAATATCTGCATGATTCTACTAACTCCGGCAGTTTGTCTAACAACTCGGTACTAACCATGTTAAAACATAAAAACAGTGAAAACCTTTGGTTAGGGACCTATGCAGGCGGAGTTGATTATTTCAATCCTATAAAAAATACATTTAAACATTACCTAAAAGGGAATGGGGCGAATCAATTAAGCGACGATCACATTTATGCTTTAATGGAAGATCATAACGGCAAATTATGGATAGGTACTAATGAAGGAGGGGTAAACGTACTTGACCCTTTAACAGATAAAATTATCCGTTATCAGGAAAATCCGCTGAACCCGAAAGATCCGCACTCATTAGCCACTAATGTTATCCGGGCGTTTTGTGAAGACTCCCGGGGAAATGTTTGGATAGGCACCTATAATGGTGGTATTAATATTTTTAACCCTGTTACCAAAACCTTTTCCCTGTTAAACAAAGCGAACAGCAAACTGAGTAACAATATTGTTTATTGTATTAAATGTGACAGTAAGGGTAATATATGGGTAGGCACTATGGGGGGCGGGCTTAATTTATGGGATCCCGTTAAAAAAACATTTACCGCTTATACCATAAAAAACGGATTAAGCGATAATGTGATTAACAGTATTGCCATAGACAAACAAGGTTTTTTGTGGCTTAGCACTAATAACGGTGTCGGCAGGTTTGATACGCAAAAACATTCGTTCACTAATTATAATATTGATAATGGTTTGCAAAGCCGTGAATTTTTTCTTCATGCAGGGTTTTGCAGCAGTACAGGCCAACTATATTTTGGTGGTATTGATGGGTTTAATGTTATTAACCCGGTTGGCATAAAGCATAACACACATATTCCACCAGTTGTAATCACAGATTTTCAGCTGTTTAACAAATCAGTTTCAGCAGGTATAAAAAACTCACCGTTAAGCAGATCTATCTTAGATACAAAAGAAATTACCCTTAACTATAAACAAACAGTTTTAACTTTTGAATATGCGGCGTTAAATTATACCGTACCGGAAAAAAACCAGTATGCCTACATGCTTCAGGGGTTTGACAAAAGCTGGAACTATGTTAATAACCAGCATAAAGTTACATATACTAACCTTAGTCCCGGTGAGTATATCTTTCGGGTTAAAGCCGCTAATAATGATGGCATTTGGAACGAGAAAGGCGCTGCTGTAAAAATTACAATACTTCCACCATTTTGGGAAACCTGGTGGTTCAGAATACTCGCATTTACTTTATTTTTTACTTCGGCCTATGCCTTGTACAAAAGCAGGGTAAATTATATTGAAAGCCAAAAAAAGTTGCTGGAAAAGCAGGTGATTGAACGTACAAGTGAAGTTAAAAACCAAGCGGAAGGCCTGCAGGAACTTAATAAGGAGTTGCAGTTAAAGTCGGCAAAGATGCAAGCTCAATCTGAAGAGCTTGGGGTGCTGAATGAGGAGTTAATGAGTCAAACTGAAGAACTGCACGCCATTAATGAAGAACTTTTAAGACAGCGCAAGGACGAACAGCAGGCACGGGCAGATGCAGAACACGCACGTGCTGAAGCCGAAAGGGCTAACAAGGCTAAAAGTATATTTTTAGCCACTATGAGCCATGAGATACGTACGCCTATGAATGGTGTGTTAGGAATGGCTTCATTGTTGAATGAAACGGATTTGGATACTGAACAGCAAGAGTATGCGCAAACGATAATAAGCAGCGGTGAAGTGTTGTTAAATGTGATTAATGACATCCTGGATTTCTCTAAAATAGAATCGGGTAAGATGGAGCTGGACCCGCATGATTTTGATTTGCGCCATTGTGTAGAGGAGGTACTTGACCTGTTTGCGGGGAAGGCAACGGAGTTAGAATTGGATTTATTGTATCAGATTGATCATGAGGTGCCTGCACAAATAGTAGGCGATAGTACACGGTTGCGCCAGATACTTATAAACTTAGTAGGCAATGCATTGAAATTTACCCAAAAAGGCGAAGTATTTTTAGGTATAACGCTTATAAACCAGGATAGTGACGGCTATATTGAATTGGGATTTGAAACAAGAGATACCGGTATAGGCATACCATCAGAAAAACTACCCAAACTGTTCGAAGCATTTTCTCAGGTTGATTCTTCAACCACGCGTAAATATGGAGGCACAGGATTAGGGCTTGCTATTTGCACGCATTTGGTAAGCCTAATGGGCGGAAAGATTACCGTATTTAGCGAACCGGGTATAGGCACTACTTTTAAATTTAATATTAAATGCCAAATAAGCCAGCAACAAAAGCAGCCGTCAGATACTATTTACATGGCAAAAGCTGAAGGTATGCGAATATTGGTTGTAGATGATAACTTAACTAACCGCCGCATAGTAGAACTGCAATTAGAGCAATGGAAATTAAAGCCGGTAATGGCTTCATCGGGCAAGGAGGCCTTGCAACTATTAAATGCTGATCAGCCCTTTGATTTAGTAATAAGCGATATGCAAATGCCCGAAATGGATGGTGTGCAGTTATGCACATTAATTAAAAAAACAAATAAAGAATTGCCGGTTATCCTGTTAAGTTCTATTGGCGATGAAACTAAAAAGAAACACCCCGATTTATTTGCTGCTGTATTAACCAAGCCGATTAAACAACAGCAGTTGAGTAGTGTAATATTAATGGCATTACAGAAACAGGCAAAGCAAACAGAACTCAGGCAAAAGCCCCACAACCTCCTTAGCAAGGATTTTTCTACAGCCCATCCTTTAAAAATTATGGTTGCTGAAGATAATAAAATTAATCAGATGCTGATTTTAAAAGTGCTGGACAGGCTTGGCTATACTCCGGTGTTAGCAACAACAGGTACTGAAGTAATTCAAATGCTCGGGAAGGAATTTTATGATCTCATATTAATGGATGTGCAAATGCCTGAAATGGATGGATTAGAAGCAACCCGGTATATACGTAAGCATCATATTGAGCAACCGCGAATTATTGCTATGACGGCTAATGCTATGATTGAAGACCGCGAAGAATGTTTAAGGGCGGGTATGGATAATTATCTTTTTAAACCTATAAAATTGGAATCCCTTGTTTCGCTGCTACAGGAAGTGGTATTGTAGCAGAATTATACGGTTATTACCTGTCTAACCCCTTTATCTGCACCCTATAGGCAGCCGGCAATAGCGCATTCCTTAAAAAGCTTTCTACTTTTAAAAGCCTGCAAAGTTTATAGCAGTTAAGTATAGGTTTAAGCCAGGTAGTTTTTCCTATAGGGAGTAAGTTTTTTACCTTGCCGGGAACAAGCATTAACTGCACCTGTTTTAATAGTAAAAACCTTAACGGCCCAAGGTGCTTTTTATATTGCCGGTACAGATCCATAGTAAATGTACTGCATAGCAGGTTTTGTTGCAGATGTTCTTCCCGCATATGTTGCCACTGTTTAAAAGTTGATGGCAAGTCTTTGAGCTGCATTCGCGCGCCTACCCTGTAAAAAACCTCGAAAACCTCCGTCTTTTCTGCATCTGTCAATTTTCGCTCCAGTAATTCGAATGACCTTATTGAATAATCAATAAGCAGAAACAGCACATCCCGGTATGCCCAGTCGGGTATTTGGGCACCGCGGTTTTTTTCTACGGTTTGATGTATAGCCGTAATTTTATCGATTGACTTTATAGCGGCCCCTTCCTCCGAGAATATAATTTGCCCAGCATAAGTTACTGTAGAAAATAGTCTGCTAAGCGGGTCGGCCGGAAGACGGCCAGTGAAGTAAAGCCAGTCTACCGCTTTATTCAAAGCAAATTCAGCAGCAGCACCGGCAAAAATAAACAGCGTGGTATCGGCTTTGCCCCATATCTTTCGTACAATAGAATCTACAGGTACAAACAGCGTACTCATTTTTTAATTGTTTTTTAATTTAATAATCAATTTTTCGACCAAAATTGATTGAATATGATGGAAAGCCGACTGCCACTGCCTACTGTCCCGCCGCCCATGCATTCATCTTGCTTTCCAAAACACTCAAAGGCATAGAGCCGTCTTTTAGCAGTTGATTGTGAAAATCGGCTATATTGAATTTACTGCCCAGTTGTTTTTCATAACGGCTGCGCAGCTCGCGTATTTTAAGCGCGCCTATCTTATAGCCTAAAGCCTGGCCAGGGTTAGTCATATAG
>JAQBOY010000070.1 GCA_028287805.1 Mucilaginibacter sp. | reverse complement strand
AATTTTCGAATTATCAAAAAATATGCTGTAAGTATGCGTTAAAACTGCATGGCCATCAAAATGCACTTTTGTATTTGGAATGATCATTACCGGCAGGTTGTTACCAACTGTTAAAAAAATGGGGGTCATAAAAGGTTTATAAAAAGTATAATTATAGCAACTATAACCCCTGGTAGTTTTATTATATAATATAAGCTTATAATAGGATAAATGAAGCAGTTAGTTTATTTGATACCTGCTGCATCTATACATCAATGCAGAATAACTTCAGGACTTATACCCCCCTCAAACCATTTTCATAGTTAATATGTTTAAATAAAATAACTAACATATAATATATTATATTATGGATAATAAACAAAATATTGGAAGTCCTGACAGAGATCGGGTTAACATCCACGAGAATTATGAAGTTGAATATTGGGCAAAAAAATTGAGTGTAACACCTGAGCAGTTAAGAGAAGCTGTTGCAGTTGTTGGTACATTATCAGCTGATGTAGAAAAATATCTTAAAAATTAGCCTTATGAGCCTGGAAAAATATGTAGAGAAGCGTGATTTCACGAAAACGGCCGAACCAAAGTCTGGCAAAAGTACTGAGAAAGATAAGCTGAGGTTTGTTGTACAGAAACATGACGCGTCCCGTTTGCATTACGATTTCAGGCTCGAAATGGAAGGTGTTTTAAAAAGCTGGGCTATACCCAAAGGCCCCTCCACTGATCCTCAAACGAAACGCCTGGCTATGATGGTGGAAGATCATCCATATGACTACCGTGACTTTGAAGGTATTATTCCGCAAGGTGAGTATGGCGGTGGAACGGTGATTGTATGGGATGAAGGAACCTATGAACCCATTGAGGAGATAAAGGGAAAAAAAGAGCAGGAAAAGCACTTGCTGAAGCAGCTAAAAAGCGGATCGCTCAAAATTAAATTGCATGGCAAAAAGCTGGAAGGCGAGTTTGCCCTGGTAAAAACGCATGGCATGGGGGATAATGCCTGGCTGCTGATCAAGCATAATGATGCTTATGCCTCAACTAAAGATATTACTAAACAGGATAAATCAGTATTATCCGGTAAAACTATTGATGCCATGGAAAAAACCAGCGAAAAAGTTTGGCAGCATGGGCATGAGGAAGACGTAGAAAAAGTTAAACCCGGCAGCAAAAAAAAAAGTGGGGCGAAACCGGTTGAAGAAGTGTTGGGTGAGAATACTGATGAGAGTATGATGGATACGACTGGGGCCGATGCTGCGACGCTTATAAAATCTGCACCAAAATCCCCTGTTCCTGAAAATATCAAGCCGATGAAAGCTACTTTAGTGGACGAACCATTTGATGACCCCGACTGGTTTTACGAGGTGAAATGGGATGGTTACCGGGCAATTGCGACTATTAATAAATCTAACGTGCAACTTATTTCCCGTAATAATTTGCCTTTTGATAAATACTATCCTATAATTAATCTATTAAAAGACTGGAAGATTAACGCCGTAATTGACGGAGAAATCCTGGTGCTGAATGATAAAGGTGTTTCTGAGTTTGGCGCCTTACAAAACTGGCGCAGTGAGGCAGATGGTAACCTGGTATATTATGTATTTGATATTTTATGGTACGAAGGCAAAAACCTGATGGAACTGCCTTTAAAAGACCGGTTGACGATTCTAAAAGAAGTACTACCTACCGATGATGACCACATCCGTCAAAGCAAGGTGTTTGAAGCTAAAGGAATTGAATTTTTTCATGCTGCCGAAAGGATTGGCTTGGAAGGGATTATAGCCAAAAAAGCCAGCAGTGTTTATACTTCTGATCTGCGTTCGCGCGAATGGCTTAAAATTAAAGTACACCGGAGGCAGGAAGTGGTTATTGCCGGGTTTACGCGAAATGAAGGAACCAGCAAGCCCTTTAGTGCGTTAGCCTTAGGGGTATATGATAATGGCGTACTGCGGTATGTGGGCAAGGTAGGTACCGGGTTTAATGATAAAATGCAAAAGGAAATGATGGAGCAATTTAAGCCGCTCATCACTGATAAAAGCCCGTTTGACGTAGAACCGGATGTAGACAAGCCATCCCGTTTCCGGCCAAAAAGGTTAGGCGCCAAACCAACCTGGTTAAAACCCGAACTGGTTGGTGAGGTGGCTTTTGCAGAGGTAACCAGCGATGGTGTATTCCGGCAAGCCTCTTTTAAAGGTATGCGTATGGATAAAAAGGCAACAGACATTATACTGGAAAAACCTAAGGATACGACAGAAGCAGTTGAAGAAGCAGATGTGCAAGTAAATGACAAAGATGCCAAAGTTATACAGCCGCCAAAGGATAATGACCGTAAAACATTATTAAACCCTAAAGATGAAACGCAGGTACGCAAAATTTGCGGGCACGACCTGAAGTTCACCAACCTGAGCAAAGTTTACTGGCCCGAAGATAACGTGACCAAACGCGACATGTTTAATTACTATTACCAGGTTGCCGAATATATTTTGCCGTATTTAAAAGACAGGCCCATGTCGCTCAACCGCTTCCCCGGAGGTATACACGGTCCCAGTTTTTATCAGAAAGATGTAAAGGGTAAAGCACCCGATTGGATCACCAAAACATTTCCCTATACTACCAGCGATGGTGAGCATAAAGAGTATCTGGTAGGATCTGATGAAGCGGTTTTGCTATGGATGGCTTCGTTGGGTTGCATCGAAATGAATCCCTGGTTCAGCCGTATTCAATCACCGGATAACCCCGATTACTGTGTGATTGATCTTGACCCGGATAAAAACACATTCGACCAGGTTATTGAAGCAGCGTTGGAAGTGAAAAAGGTGTTGGACGCTATTGATGTGCCTTCGTATTGCAAAACATCGGGTTCTACCGGAATGCATATTTATATTCCATTGGCTGCAAAATATACTTATGATCAATCACAAATGTTTGCCCGTATCATTGTAAACATTGTACATAAACAAATACCTGATTATACCAGCCTGGAACGGATGGTTGCCAATCGGAAAGGCAAAATGTACCTGGATTTTTTACAAAACCGCCCCGGGGCGACCATTGCCGGGCCTTATTCACTTCGCCCAAAGGTAGGCGCCACGGTTTCTATGCCCTTACATTGGGATGAGGTAAAGCCGGGTTTAACTATGAAAGACTTTACGATATTTAATTCTATAGACCGGTTAAAAGTAGAAGGCGACCTGTTTAAGGGGGTGCTTGGTGAAGGTATTGATCTGGAGAAAACGATTGAGAAGGCGAAAAGTATATTTTAAACTGCTAATAAATTAATAATGCCCGAATTACCCGATCTGCAAGCCTTTAGCCATAATCTTCAAAAAAGATTATGCGGTAAAACTTTAAAGGAAGTTATGGTACATACTAATAAGCTGAATGTTACCCCGGCAGCATTAAAAAAAGCGCTGGAGAACCAGGAATTAAAGGAAGTTAGGCGGGAAGGTAAGGAACTCTATTTCGAATTTAAAGATGGCGCTATTTTAAGTTTGCATTTGATGCTTAGGGGGCAGTTATACCTGGATGACCAGGAGCATCAGTACAGCATTATTGAATTGTTGTTTGATGATGGTTTAAAATTAACCCTTACTGATTTTCAAAAAGCGGCAACACCTACGCTAAACCCCGAACCCAAAGAAGCGCTTGATGCTTTGGACGATGAAGTAAACTTCAGTTTTTTAAAGGACATATTGCAGGCAAAAAAATCGGCGGTCAAAAATATATTATTAGATCAGCATATCATCCGCGGTATAGGTAATGCTTATGCTGATGAAATATTATGGGATGCCCGGATCTCCCCGTTTTCGATCAGCAATAAAATACCTGAAAATAAAATAAAAGACCTGGCGAAGTCTATCCGGTCAGTTTTAAAAAATGCAGAACAACAAATTTTAAAAACACATCCGGATATTATCAGTGGCGAGGTACGCGATTTTTTAAATGTACATCATCCGCATAAAAAAGAAAGTCCGGCAGGAGGTAAAATCAACATCAAAGCAGGTACAAGAAAAACATATTATACCGATGAGCAGGAGCTTTTTGAAT
>JAQBOY010000058.1 GCA_028287805.1 Mucilaginibacter sp. | reverse complement strand
GCGCTATCCACATTTATTTCACCACCATGTTTCTGTATAATCTGACGCACAATACTTAAACCAAGCCCCACCGATTCTTCTCCCCTTATTCCTTTGCGGCTTGCTTTTGAAAAACGATCAAAAATGTAAGGCAGCAGATCAGCAGGAATTCCAACACCAAAATCTTTTATATCAATAAATATTTCTCCGTTTAATTCCTTTAACAAAATTTCAATATTATCAGCTTCACCTGAAAATTTAACCGCGTTACTGATCAGATTATCCATTGCACGCTGCATTTTTTCTTTATTGATGAGCGCATAAACAGGTTGTTTAGCTCTATAAAATAAAATATTAACCTGGTCTTTTTTATTGTTTTTCCATTCATCAACTATTACTGAAAGAAACTTATTTAATTCGGTTGCTTCCAATTCAAAATTTTTGCTCATATCATTATTGGCTGTTTCCAATAAATCATTAATGATGTTGACAGCCTTTTCACATGATGCTTTAATTATTTGCAGGTAACCTTGATTTTCTTCATCTATATTTTTGTCTTCTTCCAATATCAGGGTTATTGTTTGAATAGCAGCCAACGGATTTCTTAAATCATGTGCTACAACACCTAATATTTCATTTTTAACTTGGATAGCATTTTCAACTTCTATATTCTTCTCTTCAATAAATTTTAGCTTCAGATAATTATCTGCCCTATAGGAAAACGAAAATCTGGACATAGCAAAAAATACGGAGAGTAATACAAATGAGGCTAAGTTATTTAACAATAACTCATCAAATTCATGCAGGTAAAAAGGAAGTGTTATTATAAAACAGACACCTGTAATAATAGTTAAAATAAGTGTTTCATAATACTCGAAGGTAAAAAATACACTGGTTATTATTAATCCCAGCATGTACATTACTAAGGTATTGCGCGGGTTATGCATACTGTAAAATGTAGCCCGCATGGCATTAATAATCACAAAAAGTGTAAATAAAAAAACAAATACCTGCACAAAAGTAATATATTTCTTGTCCTCATTAAAAAACCTTATGATTTGAATACTGCCGATAAAAAAAACGGGGGTTACAAACAACGATATCTTATTGGCCGACTCATATTCGTCCATATGATTTACGCTAAGTACCGAAGATTTAAAAACTTCAATTATAATTCGAAAAATTAAACAAATTATAAAATAAATCAGACTGACAGATTTTATTGTTTTTAAATTTTGAAGGATATAAGTCGTCCGAAAATCAGGTCTGTAACTAAGATCTGTTTCGGAAAAAAAATGAATTCTCATTTTAATTTTCAATAGTTTGGGGATTGCTAATATAGGCAATTGTTTAACTTAAAAAGCTTCGCCTACATCAATAAATAAACCTTTTGAACCTTCGTTACCAAAACCGTAATCAACAGCAATATTTGTTTTTGATAATTTATTTAGTTTTATACGTAACCCGGGGCCAAAAGCTGGCTGTATAGACTGCAATTTTGTTCCCTGTGCAGCCGAAAATGATTGTGCATTGCCAAAAATCACTCCTCCTAATAATCCGTTGGCTGTTATTTTAAACCTGTATTCGGTTTCAAAATACACCATTTGCGCTCCCCTGAACCTCCCCTGTATATAACCTCTTCCGGTTGCAAAGTTACCATCCCATGATGTGCTTGGCAGGTCGAGGTACGATGGCCGTCCGTTTAATACCAGCCAATCATAACTCCATAACGCAATAACATTATCTGAACTTGCCGGAAATTTAAAGTATTTACGCACATCAACAATTAATGATTGCCAGTTACTTGTAGAGCCAAGATCTTTAATACTGGTACGAAATACCACGTTTGCATAGGCGCCTGACGAGGCATTAATTGCATTGTCACGCGAATCAAATAAGGCATTAAGCGTATAACCTGACGCTGTGGAATGCCGTGGCCTTCCATAAAAGTTAAAAGCAGGCCGGGTATAACTATTGTCCTGGTATTTTATATCCCAATGTCTATCTAAAATATAGCCCACCCCGGCATAAAAATTCCCTGCAATATGCCGTAAAGCAGTTTCATAAAACCGGAAATAGTGATAATCCATAGGGTCTGCATCTTTTATATTCGAATTACTGCCTAAACCAAAGGTGTTTTGCGGGTATTTAAAATACCGGTAATCGCCCACAAAATTGTATTTATTGTTTTTGGTCCATATGCTGGTTTGCACAGGAAGGGTAAACTGTTTATTTTGGGTATAGTCTGCACTTGCTATTATAGTTGAGACCCTTGAAGATGGGCCGGTACGAAAAGCTATATTGCCAGATAATACAATAGCCAGGCGCGAAACTAAGGTATAACCAATTGCCGGAGCAATTGAAACTACAGGCTTTGAAGTAATAGAATCTTTGGTTGGAGCCGATTTTTTGTGAAACAACTCCCCTATTACATTATAAAGATCCTTTTGTTGAGTACCATTGACCACTACATCGGTAGTATCTAATTTACGGTAAGTACTATCAGTATAAATTTTTGTGAGAGGTATAGTTTTGTGTTGTGCATACGTCTTACTTACCAGCAAGACCGCTAAAACAACAAAACCTAAAACATTAAATAACCTCATTATATAATATTGTTAATGCTATAGTAAGCTGTTAACGTCTATAAGCTACAGGATTAACCCTTGGCGAAAGTAATTATTTCAGCTTAAATCAGGAGTAATTTTCAATCATTTATACCAAATATTATTAACATATTAAAAATACAAAGGCTAAAAACTAATATTGATCATTTAATCAAAAATCAGGATTAATTTAACTATTCTCCCTTAATTTATTTTACTTTGTCAACTCAAGATTAAATAGATTCTGAATTATTAGATATGACTTACTGTTTAGGAATTAAGGTTAAAGAAGGATTAGTAGCTATTGCCGATACACGTATTACATCAGGAACTGATACTACTGTAAAAAAGAAAATTACAATAGAACAAAAAGATGGCTTTTCGCTTTTTATCATGACGAGTGGATTGAGGTCAACAAGGGATAAATCGGTTGTATATTTTAAAGAATTATTAGAAACAACTGAGTATAATAAACTGTATAAAGCCGTAAACGCCTTTGGCGAACAGGTTAAAAGAGTTGCAAAAGAAGATAGGGAATCACTGGAAAAAGCAGGATTTAATTTTGATCTGCATAGTATAATAGGCGGTCAGCTTAAAGATGACCATGAGCACAAATTGTTTTTATTATACCCGGAAGGAAACTGGGTTGAACTTGGACAAGGCGCCCCTTTTATTATTATTGGCAACTCAGGACATGGAAAGCCTATACTTAATCGTACATTAAATGAAAATTCCAGTTTAAAACTGGCATTAAAGGTTGGTTTTCTTTCGTTTGATTCAACCCGTGTAAGTTCAAACAATGTTGATTTTCCTATAGATGTGGCGATATACAAAAAAGACAGTTTTCATATTATTGAACAGCGGTATGAAAAAAAAGACCTTGAAATTATTTCGACCCAATGGGCCGAAGAATTAAAGACCGCATTAGAGCATATATCAGAAGAATGGATGGATACCACTTTTAATAAATTGGATTAATAGCTCCAAGCTTTGTAGAAGTTAAAGTAGTTAAGGTTATATTTATAGCTAACAGGACGCTTACAACATGCTAACCTTAGGATTAATTATATAACATTATAACAACTACAACCTTAATAACAACTACAACCTTAATAACGACTACAACCTTTACAACTACTACAACATTTATAACCTTTTAAAATAATAAACATGAAATTCAATGTATTCACTGAAATGGAATATACGGTGAGATCAGCGAGTACTTTGATTTTAAATATTAGTGCGTTAAGAACACCGCATCAAATTATTTTAAACGAAACTTTTACTATTGATCCTTATATAAAATCAGAAGAACTATCGTCAGTAAGTGATGAAAACCGGCTGATGCGGTTTGAGATTAATGAAGCGGGTAATATTAAAGTAACTTATAAAGCTACAGTTAATAATTTTTATAAGATAACAGATCATGAGTATCAGGATGAGGTACCTGTGGCTCAGTTTGACGCCTCTATATTGCCATACCTTTATCCCAGCCGTTACTGCCAGTCAGATAAGTTGTACAGGCTGGCAAATAATATGTTCGGGCATATTTATAACCCCTTCTCAAAGGTAATAGCACTTACTGATTGGATAAACAAGAACGTACAATATCTAAGCGGGTTTTCGAACGCCCAAACATCAGCTTATGATACAGTGACTGAACAAGCCGGCGTTTGCCGGGACTTTGCCCATTTAGGCATTGCCCTTTGCCGTGCCTTAACTATACCGGCGCGTTATTTTACGGGCTATGCTTACCAGTTAAAGCCGGCAGATTTCCATGCCTGCTTTGAGGCTTACCTGGGTGGCGAATGGGTATTGTTTGATGCCACAAAACTTGTACCGCTTAATGGCCTTGTTAAAATAGCTACCGGCCGTGATGCTGCCGATACCGCCATCGCCAATATTTTTGGTGATGTAACCTTCACCTCCATGATTGTAAGCTGTGAATTAGCCGAGGATGGCTTTGAGCCGCTATTTTATCAAAGTAATGGCTTTACAGGAGTAACCTATTTATGATGTGCGGATTGAGTTAGTAATTATTGATTATTATTTAAAGGGTAAGCAAGAAATAAATATATCAGGATTATAACCACGTTCATTTAATATATAATAAAACGTAGATGCCCATTCGTCAGCTTTTTCAACTTTTGGCCCAAGTGTAATTTTCCTGAGTATTGGATTTATCTCAACCAAATCAATGTAAACTCTTAAAGGCAGTTTTTTATTTATTGTTTTTGTAAATCCGCCCCCTTTTACTACTAACCTCAATTCGTTTTCATGCTGATATTCAGCACTCTTAAATAAAAAGGCTATATCATTAAGTAGCTCCAATAGTTCCTTTTCGTCAGCAAATTTATTTTTTAAGTAATCATCAGTTTTAGTTGACAAATCCTTCATTAGATTATTTAGCTCTTTCTCTTTATCAGGGGCACCTGGTATTACAAAAGACCTATCTGTTTCATGAGTTCGGTAAGCTACCCGAAAAAAGCGAAACTCCTCATCAGAATTTTTCCCAGTATCGGTATTATCATCTGGTAAAAGAGAAGCTTTTATATTTTCAAGCAGTTTTTCTCTTTCGACCGTTAGGGCACAACCACTAGCTTCAATATTTTTTTCTTTGCCATACATCCGCCATAGGGTAAGGTCATCATGTTTAATATCGGCAACAAAACTTCCAATAAAAGGCTTGGGAGCAAATGGCTTTGCAATTGTATCATTAGTTCTTAACGAAACGTTATAAAACCGTGGCAAAAAATCAAAAAGTTCTCTTCCCTCGGATGTATCATTCAAATAAGTTCCCTCTGATATTCTTAATTTATTGTTTTCCAATAACAGTAGTTTAGTAACAAAAAAGCTGGTATAATGGGTTACACATTTATCTTCATATAATAGATTATTTTTAATTTTATCAACTATTTCGTTAATAGCACTATAAGCTGGATTCCTGATTATTTTTTTTAAATCCTCAATTTTTGATTTCGCGTTTTTTATATAATATTCTTCATTTTCCTTTGCTAACTCAATATATTTATTAAAGTCATTATAAGCATTTTCAAAATCTTCTTTTTTTTGAAAAGCTAATGCTCTATTATAGTAGATACCTACAAATTCTGGATCAATTTCTATAACTTTATCGTAAAATTTTATAGCCGTATCATACTTGTTTAAATCAGTATATACATTAGCTATATTATTGTAAATATATGGGTTATTGGAATCAATGTTCAAAGCGATTTCGTATAATTCAATCGCTTTGTTATAGTCCTTTAAGATACGATATGTAATACCCAAGCCATTATATGCAGTTGAATAATTGACGTTTATTTCTATAGCTTTATTGTAAAATTCTATTGCTTTATTATAATTTTTTAAGTCCCGATATACATTACCCAAGCCATTATATGAAATGGTTAATGTGGGATTTATTTCTAATGCTTTATTGTAAAATTCTATTGCTTTTGTATAGTCTTTCAAATTATAGTATACATTACCTTGGTAACTATTTGCTTTAGCGTTCAATGGGTTCAGTGAAAGCGCTTGATTACTAACTACATTGCAAAGGTCAATTTTATTTAAACGGCCATACGATAGAGCCTTTTCAGCATATAAATCGGCATTTTGGTGTATACTAAGCAAATCGTTACTAAGCAGTTCAACCACTTTAGCATACTCTTTATTTTCATTTAATGTTTGGGCTTGCTTTAGGAGTTCTTGAGCTAATGGCATTATGATGAATTAGGTAAGTAAAGATAAGTAATTACTTATGTGCATACAAACATGTCATCTTTATAGCATTACCTGCCTCTTGACATACAAAATGAATCTAGTTAGGCGATTTATCTGCATATTCCCTACAAAGGCCTTACCGGGCTACCGATCCAATCTGTGCCGGGTGCTAACCTTTCGCCTTTCATTACTAATGACAGGGCTTCAATTTTAGTATCATCACCCAGTTCACTATCATATAAAACTATAGTACCTGACCCTACACTGCTCCTGGCCCCTATTTTTACAGTGCCAATTTTCATCACCCTGTCTTCAAATAAATGAGTTTGCGGGCCGCAATCGATATTCAGGGCAGCATCATCACCAATAGTTACCATATCAAATTCGGTAATATCTGTCGTATTCATCCATACACGTTTACCAATTTTTACACCTAATAAACGCATCATTAGGGGTAACCAGGGCGTCCCCTGCAAATACACCAGCAAAAACGGAATAGCCAGAGCTTCATAAGTAGTGGTAATGGCCTCGCTTTTCCATACATTCCAGCTCCACATAGGTTTTTGCTGCACTTTATACTTTCCAACAAAAACCCATTTTAAAACCATGGTTAATAAAAATGCCGGTAACCCCATAAAAAACAGGTAATAGAACGGGAAATACAATATGATCTTCCACAGCGGATCGTCAACCAGCAAATCATGCCCATAAGCAATAAAAAAGATGGAAGAACAAATGATAGCGCTTTCGGGCAATATAATACGGATAAATTCAACTATGCTACGGGCCAGTTTACGTAGCCGACTTGGACTTATAGTTAATTCAGGAGGATACACATTACTTTCCTGCCTCCGCGGCAACGGAATAGCAGGTGACCCAAACCAGTCTTTTGACGCATCAGCTGCCATTTGTTGCGCATCGGGCGGGATAGATAATACGCCAATAAGCATATTTCCATTTAAATGATATCCTTGTGGAATAAGCGCGCTGTTACCCACAAAGCTAAAGCTATCAATCCTCGTTTTATCCAATATCAATTGCTGTCCGCGTATATCTGCCTCGCCTAAGGTAACAGCATCTGCAATGAATGCGCCGTCGCCAATTTCCAGTAAAGGGTGAGTAACCCCTCCTGCAGTGGATATTTCCGACTTTTTACCAATTTTTGCACCAAGCATTCTGAAGAAAGTAGAAATATACACCGTTGCATATATAGGGTGTAATACAGTCAGGCTTAATGATATCAACTGATCTGCATACCACTTACGTACATAAAAAATACTGTAAATAGGATATTTACCGGGCTTTATGCCGGTTTGCAGCAACCGGCTAAGCAGTATGGTTTCTAACGCGAACAGAAATATATAAATAATAGCTAATACAGGCACATTAACTATATAATTAAAATTATAGTCAGGGGATGCATTGTCCAGCCTGTTAATTTCGATAATTGTGGGCAGCAACGGCAATAAAATAATGAATGGAAATGTCACCATGCAGGCTAAAAAAAGCAGCTTGTATTTTCTTCGGTTAAAAGCAGATACTGATAACGGCTGCGGCAGATCCTCAATTTGCTTTTTCTCCTTAAACTGTGCCGGGCTACCTTTCCAAACTTCAGCTACACCTATGGTTTTTCCCGACGGCAGCATGCTCAGATCCTGTAATTCACCCCAGGCTTCTATATGGCTATCACCTGATATAGAGGCGCTGGTACCGATATAAGCATGATCGCCAATAGTGATTGAACGCAGTTTAAGCATCCCTCCCTCAACAAAAGCATTGTTTAAACTGGTTTGCGAGCTCAAGCTTACATCACTGCCAATGGTTATTAAATCTTCTGCTCCAAAACTAAAATTACTTATTTGTGCATCAGGTGCAATTTTCATACCCAATAACTTTAAATAGGTGGGGTAAAGCGGCGTACCATTTAAAAACTGCGCAGGCAATAAATGCTGTATCGTTTTCACAAACCACCATTTAAAATAATAGGTCCCCCATAAAGGATAATCCCCGGCTTTCATTTTGCCAATAACCAGCCATTTTGCTGCTATAGCTGTAAGCGTAAATATGGGCGGAATGAGGGAAAATAAAACCAGTGAGGTAATAATGGAATAAGCTACGTTATTAGTTTCCTGGTCAACATAATAATAACCTAAATAGGGTATAAATATCTGAAATGCAAATAAACCGTAAATAAGCAATAAGGAAACCGTTTGTGCAGCCCAGCAGGCCAGGTACCTGTAAAGAGGAACTTTATTAAAAGCCTTCCTTGATTTCTGTTTAGCTTCGGGCTGGTTTTGCCATACCTCTATCAGGCTACTTAATGGGCGATTGACATAAACATCTTTTAACGATGCACCGGGTAATCCGGCATCCCGCCTGAGTTGTGATACAAAACCAGCTGCTAACAAGGAGTGCCCCCCTAAATCATTAAAAAAATCCATTGACGGATCAATTTCCTTGTTCGGAAATATACCATGTAATACAGCCAGTATCCGGTCGGCAACCGGCGCGTTCATGTCTATGGAAAATTGCTGATCATCGGGGTTATAACTAAACGATTCTGGCATAGGCAATGCCTTCCGGTTTATTTTACCGCTGGGCATCCGTGGCATGGTATCAATAGTTACAATAACACCAGGCACCATATAGGATGGGAGGCTTTTTGCCAGTTCAACCCTAAACACGGCCTCTTCAATACTGGTTAATCCATCTGTTACTACATAACCAACTAATTGATCGTGCCCATTACTATCCTTTTTTACGGCGACAGCGGCTGATGCTACACCCGAAATTTCGTTTAACTTCACCTCTATCTCACCTAACTCAATCCGGTAACCACGCAATTTTATCTGGTCATCAAACCTACCCTGCAGGTCAATGGTTCCGTTTTTATTAATAATAGCCGCGTCACCCGTACGGTATACCATATTGCCGGGCAAATCAGCAAGCGATTTTGGCTTTGGTATAAACTTTTGCTGGGTAAGTTGCGGCAATTTCACATAACCTGATGCTACACCCGGCCCTGTTATTACTAACTCTCCTGCTTCGCCATGAGGAACCAGGTTCATATTTTCATCTACAACAGCTAAATTATAGTTAGGCAATGGCTGTCCTATCACTATGGGATCTCCTTTGTACAAAGATGCCATAGTAGCGGTTACCGTAGTTTCGGTAGGTCCGTAGCTATTATAAAACTGTATACCGGGTTTTGACCATTTGGCCAGTACCTGTGGTGTACAAGCCTCGCCCCCGGCATTAACCAATCGTATGGAGGATATGCTGTCTTCCATAACAGCCAGTAAGCTGGGGACCGCATGCAGTATCGTGATATTTTCTTTTTTAAGTGTATCCCCAAGTTCATCAATAGCTTTAGAGGTGGTATTATCTGCTACCCATAAGGTAGCTCCTGCGAAATAACTTATCCAGGTTTCCTCGCACCACATATCAAAGGACACAGAGAATCCCTGGTACACTTTATCTGTTTCCCGGATATTAATAATTGTTTGTTCTGACCTTACTAAATGACAAATTTGTTGGTGGCTTATGGGTATGCCCTTAGGTTTACCCGTACTGCCTGATGTATATAACACATAGGCACAATCACCAGGTTCAGGACCCTGAGCTATTTTATTTACAGGTGTATGTTCGTCGGGCTGGGGAATTACCTCAAATCTTTGACAATCTATATTCAGTTTTTGAGAACTAAAACAACCTGCTGCACCAACCTCCTGCATTATTACTTCCACACGTTCGGCAGGAATTTCACGGTCAACCGGAACATAGGTGGCGCCTGCTTTTATAATTCCTAATATAGCTACATGTAATTCAAGTCCACGCTGCCACCAAACCCCTACTTTACTATTACGGCCTATGTCCTTTTTGTGCAGATATACAGCAACGGCATTGCTCCAGCGGTCCAGTTCGCCATAAGTTAAAGAATGTTCATGAAAAATAAGCGCTGTTTTTGCTGCGTGTTCCTGAGCTGATTGCTGAAATATATCAGCCAGCGTTTCCTCCCTGATCAGGTCTGGGCGGTCGGATCCGAGTATAATACTCAGTTCATTCATATATTATTATATAGTTACTTTAGGGGATGTATTTTTATTATATAGCACAGAAATTCTAATCCAATATTAAACATTGTTGTATGATTCCTTAGATAAAATAAAACATACATTAGTTTAACTCTGCAGTTTAAGTTTAATTATAATTACACTTAAATGATTTACTGTTTATACGGCAACACCATACTTATTTATGAAGCATTGCCGCCTGGAAAAACGACAATAAAACTCGCACAGTTAATTTCAGCACCAACAAACGTATCCAAAAAATCATATTAGGCAATGGTTACGATGCGGATGTGAATAAAACTGACAATGTTTGGGAACCCAAATAAACTGAACAAGATTTGAAAGGTTGCAGGATTCACAAAATAATCAATCCTATAATCCTTAAATCTTATAATTATGGTTCAGACAATCAACCAAACATTATTTACTCGAATGTAAAGCCATTGAATTGCCTTCGGTATCCACAAAAAATGCCATATACCCAATTTCTTCACTTATTAACCCTTTTGGTATAGATATAACGCCGCCTGCACCTTCAATTTTTTCTAATATTGGATCCATATCAGGATTGGCATTTAAATAAATTTTTACACCATCAGCGCTGGGTTTATGCATAGGGCTCTGTGCTAAACAGCCGGATACTTTACCATTCATGCTTTCCATAGGAAAAAAAACCATTTTCATACCCATCATTTCACTCTCCTGCATTTGGATGGAAAAAATAGTTTCATAAAATTTTTTCGCCCTGGCTATATCATTCACTGATATTTCAAACCAGTTTAAAATGTTTGCTGAACCGTCCATATTTTTAAGTTTATGTTTTATGTAATTGTTTGTCTGAATTAAAAAAACAGCCTGTAAAATAACCTGAATTATCTGAACCTTAATCCAACTTAATGTACCGATTGCATAACATTATCTGCCAGTACAATTTTCAATTGTGAAGGATCGCTCACTACAATTTCGGGCTTGCCTTTAAAGTCAATTAGCTTACCTGTTACAGTAACTTCTTTTCCCTTATAATCTTCTTCGGGCTTACCTTTAAATTTACCCCGGTTTTCGCCGCTGATCATAAGGGTCAAATCCTGGTGAGGGTTGTAACCGCCTATATCCAGCAGGGTCATTTTACTGGCGTCAAAAAACTTGCTTCCAAAAACTTTACCGGTTAGGGTAACTTCTTCGCCGATATGTTTAGCTGCATCTTTTGGAGAAATTTCAGTTTGGGCAACTGCTGTAAAAGTAAAAGCTGATACAAAGAAAGCAAGGATAATAAATTGTTTCATAGTCAATTGTATACTAATTATTTATGCTTAAAAGTAATAAGATTTTCTATCAATTATCATACTGATTAACCAATCATACGGCAATTAAAAAAATTAAGGCAATTTAACTTTGTATATAGCATAAGGTGTAGTACGCTTGTTTACCCCATTATTAAATTGGGGCTGCTTTTGAATTTGCGAGGTGGAGATATAAAGATACCCATTTGAAATAGAATAGCTGTCAGGCCATATCAATCGCGAGTCTTTTACAAAGTTATGTACCTTCAAATCGGGCGACACCTGTAATATTTGATAGTTTTGCAGGTCGCCCATATATAGGTTGCCTTTTTTATCAAATATCATCCCATCGGTAGTTGCTATTTCACCCAGATCACCAACTTTCCCTTGTAATTGCTCCTTGGATAATCCTTCATTCAGCAAGTCTGCTGTTTTTATGCGGTATAGCTTTTTATCGGTTAAAGGCTTATAATATAGCCAGTCGCCGGCAGGTGTTAACGCAATACCATCTGAATTAAACTTAACGGGCTGTCCCTTGCTTCATTAGCACATGACCGTCGATAATAAATTTAAAATTAGGATCAGGCAATACCGATTTATGGCTTTGCAACACTTGCCGGGTTTTACCGGTTGCCAGGTTTAAAATAACAATACCGCCCTCACCTGAATTAGTTAAATAAGCTATTTGCTTCTTAGTATCAACCCGTATATCATTTATATAACTGTGGTTATCTGTAGTACCGGTAAAAAAATAAGTTCGCACAATTTTATTGGTTTTCAGGTCAATCTTAACCACTTTATTACTGTTTTGATATACCACATTCAGCATAGGCGCTGCCGGGTCAACTACATACAGGTAATCATTATCATCAATATACACGGCTTGTACGCATACCCATTTATTTTTACCATCCTCGCCTTTTTTCCAGCTATTCATCTCTTCATCAGGATATGGTTTTACAGAACCGTTTGGTAAAACTTCAACCACCGCATACTTATAGGTGGCAGACCATAGCGGGTAGTTAATAAACATTCGCCCCCTGGCCGAAACTGCTATACCGGTAAGTTGGTACGTATTATCTGTAAATACCTGCTGCAGCTTTTCCTGCGCGTTAACTTTACCAGTTATTAGTAATAAACTCATCAATAAACTATAGGTATAAATAAGATGATTTTTCATGAAGGTGGCGTTATGTGTTTCTTAATAGTTATAAACCTGCCACATTAAGAAAAGTTTAGCATTTATAAAATCACCTGAAAGAGCGTAATTAATAAAAAGCACAGTGTTTTAACTCCCGAAATCATTTTTTCCCATTTCACGTCTGGTTGCTGCTAAAACAAGACCGGGTTCAATAAACAGATTAATCAGGAAATGAGCCGCAATACATGGGGCAACAATTCTATCCGCAGCAACATAAACTATCGCTAAAACTACACCAAGGCTACCGGTTGCAATTGTTGCGCCTATTGCCGCTTTTTTACTGCCAAACAATCCCCATATTCCATGGATGAAGCCGAATAAAAAACCCGAAGCCAATACCTGGATAATGATACCAAATCCTTTATGGAGCATAAAATCCATTAACCATTTTCTAAAAATCACCTCCTCAAGGATACTGGCAAAAACAGCAACTCCAAGTGCCAGCAATTTCAAAAAGGATACCTTAAACAGATGTTGCCGCACAGAAGGAAACCGGGCACTTTGATAGATGTATAATAAGGCTGCCAATAAGGCTAATATCCAGCCTAATAAAGCGCCATTATTACCAGGACCGAAACCCATGTAATACCAAAACTTTTTACCATTGTAAATAAAATTCATTAATACCCAGCTGCCTTCTATTAAAATAAACCCGCTTAGTATAAATCCTGCTTTCTTTTCATTGGAAATTGCCATTGTAATTGCCGGATAAGTTCTTTTAAATATAAAAAAAATCATTCACACCTAAAGCTTCCTGCTACCTGAACAAAAAGGGACTTTAGAATAATTACACTTGGATTCTGAAATCAAAATAGCTTATTCTTTGTCTTTATAAAAAAGTTAAAAATGCCCGAAGGTCCATCCATTGTAATATTAAAAGAAGCAGTACAACAGTTTAAAGGCAAAAAAATAATTGCAGCAAGCGGTAATAGTAAAAAGCTAAATATTGACATACTTACAGGGCAGGTTATTACTGATTTTAAAAGCTGGGGTAAACATTTTTTGATCTGTTTGCCAAATTTTGCCATACGTGTACATTTTATGCTTTTTGGCTCGTACCGCATTAATGAATATTCCGATAAGCCGGCCCGGTTGCACTTGCAATTTGACAATGGAGAGCTGAATTTTTATGCTTGCTCAGTAATGCTGATTGAACAGCCATTAAATGAAGTTTATGACTGGTCGGCAGATATCATGAATCCGGAGTTTGATCATAAAAAAGCGGTAGCCAAATTAAAGTCAAATCCGGATATGCTGGCTTGCGACGCAATACTTGATCAGCATATATTTTCGGGGGCAGGAAATATTTTCAAAAACGAGGTACTGTTTCGTATCCGCATACATCCTGAAAGTTTGGTAGGTAAGTTACCCGATCAAAAGCTGCATGAACTGGTAACTGAAACGGTAAATTATGCTTTTGATTTTTTGAAATGGAAAAAAGAGTTCACCTTAAAAAAACACTGGCTAGCGCACACTAAAACTATTTGTCCGCGCGACGAAGTACGTTTTCATAAGGCTATACTGGGCAAAACACGCCGCCGAACATTTTTTTGCGATAGATGTCAGGAATTATATAAATGACTGCATGGTATAATATCCTTCAAATAAAAACTCAGCTTACAAGTAAAATCCTTGGAAAAAATATTTGTAACAATCTTGTTATATAATATGTAACTTTAATGTACCAATTAAAACCGGATTTTATGAAAAGCGCTATTATTATCAGCTTATTGGCCTTCGGTATGAATGCCGCAACAAAAGCTCAATGCCCAATTAACGACATTTTGGTTACCCGCGACCTGCAAACTATTGCAACTATAATTGATAATAATACCGATTGCATTAAGCAGGCATTGGCATATAACCCCGACTATGCCAATTTTAAAATTTATCTTGATTATTTATATAACACTTCAAACCCATGGGTGTATCATACTAATCCGGAGAAGGAAAAACTATTTACCGAATTTTATAGCAAATGGGGTAAAGATTACCCTACTCTGCTCTCCAAAGCACCTGCTTCTGATGAGTTTTACAAAGCTATTAACGAAATGGTGGCAACAGATCCAGAATTTTTTGCGCAAAACAAACCAACCAAAATACCGCTGAAATACAAGGAGTGGTTATATGTTAAAGATTTGAACAGGAAATATGGGGTTCAAACAGTAATACATGCAGAAAACGCTGCCGCTAAAATTGCCAACTTACCAGCACAAAATTCGGTTTTACAGAATTATACATTTGTGTATCACTAAAAAATATATAAAACTGTAGAGACGCAATATTTTGCGTTTTCCGTTAAGCAGGCTTACAATTTTATGGTAAGTCAGAGACGCAAAGTATTGCGTCTCTACGGGTTCAATGTCAGCTTAATATCTCTGCAATTTCATTAAAACCTTTTTCACGGGCCAGGTCGGCAGGTAATTTGCCCCCTTCCATGCGGGCATTAACTTCAGCGCCTTTTTCCAACATCAGTATCAGCATTTCCAGATTGCCGTTTTGTGCGGCAGAATGTAAGGGAGTAGCACCTGCCTGTTGCTTAACATTAACCAGCGCACCTTTATCTAACAGCATACGCACTATTTCAGTATAATTGCCTGCCGCTGCCGAATGTATAGGATATACATTAAACCCATTATTTGATGGCAGGTTAACATCAGCCCCTTTTAACACCAAATAACGCGCAACTTCAAACTGTCCAAAATAGCAGGCCAGTCCAAGTGGGGTAAAACCATCTTCAGCATAAACATTTACAGCCTCAGGATGCGTATAAACCAGGTGAGCAACAGCGTCAAACTTACCCGCTGCTGAGGCTTCAAAAAGGTTAATATCATCAAGATATTTTAATAGTAATGAGGTAACTTCCGGCTTTTTATAATAGCAGGAAAGCATTAACGGCGAAACCTGATGACTGGTAGGCGTGGTTGCAAGTGCCGGATCTGTTGTTAACAAGGCATTTAAACCTATTAAATCAGAATTAGTAATGTACGCTTCCAGTTGTTCCATGCTCATCATTTTCAATATTACTAAAAATTAAAAATTACGCCAAATAAGTTGTTTAATCTATTAACTTTATATTTGTAATTTACCACCGTAAATAGGGATGCCGATAAAAGGAAATCAGTTCAGATCAAATAGTTTCAAAGAGGAGAATTTGCCCAGGCAATCTTCAAAAGCAGAAAGGGAGCGTGTTGTAAAGCCCAAAACAGAAAAAATGCCTGTTTTTGATTTGCAGGATGGGCGGCTGGTTAAAATCGCGGGCTTGTTTTTCCTTATTCTGTCTTTATATTTTTTAATTGCTTTCACCTCCTACCTCTTTACCTGGCAGCAAGATCAAAGCTATGTTTCTGCTGCTAACGGAGGCTGGCATAACCTGTTTAAAACCCAGCAGGAATTAATTGACAACGGCATTAAAAACCCTGTAGTAGAAAACTGGCTGGGTAAATTTGGCGCACTGCTTGCCAACCAGTTTGTTTTTGAATGGTTTGGCATAGCATCCTTCCTTTTTGTACTGGTATTTTTTATTATCGGCTATCGTTTACTGTTTAAGGTAAAGCTGTATGCTGTAAATAAAACCTTAGGCTATTCACTTTTTGGCCTTGTATTTATTTCGATAGCAATTGGTTTTGTACATGCGTTTATTATTGATTACCCTCACTTTTTAGAAGGCCAGTTTGGTTATTGGAGCAACCGGCTGCTTGACGCGCAAATTGGCCAGGCAGGTACCGCGGGGTTATTAGTATTTGCAGGCTTAACTGTATTGATCATTGCTTATAATATTGATTTTAAACTGCCGCAACGGAGTGCTAAAACCGCTACAGACGGCCCCGTTTTTAGCCAGTTAGTTGAACCTATTGGATATGAGGGCGAAGATGAATTAGCAGATCCTGTTGAATGGCCAAAGCAGAATAACACGATTAAACCGGAGCAAATTGTTCAACCACCGGTAATGCAACGCCCAATGGAACAAACCCCGCCATTTCATGAACCGGTTGTATTAACGCCCGAACCATATGCTGATGATTATGAGCCTGCTATAGATAATGATATCCCGCTTACAGTAGAAACTGAAAGGCCAATGCCGATTTTAAATATCGAAATATCAGATGCTGATAAGGCCAAATCACTTGTTGAACAATTTGGCACTTATGATCATAAACTTGAATTGGCTTCCTATAAATATCCAACGCTTGATTTGCTGGAGAACCATGGTTCAAACAAAATTTCTGTTAACTCTGATGAGCTGGAGGCCAACAAAAACAAGATCGTAGAAACACTGAACCATTATAATATTGAGATTGATAAGATTAAAGCCACCATTGGGCCCACGGTAACTTTATATGAAATTATCCCGGCGCCAGGGGTGCGTATCTCCAAAATAAAGAATTTAGAGGATGATATTGCGTTAAGCTTAGCCGCTTTGGGTATTCGTATTATAGCCCCAATGCCGGGTAAGGGAACCATTGGTATTGAAGTACCCAACCAAAACCCCGAAATGGTTTCCATGCGTTCGGTACTGTCTACAGAGAAGTTTCAGAATACCACGATGGAGCTACCTATCGCTTTAGGTAAAACCATTAGTAATGAAGTATTTATTGCCGATTTAGCTAAAATGCCTCACTTGCTGGTAGCCGGTGCTACCGGTCAGGGTAAATCAGTAGGCATTAACGCTATATTGGTTTCCTTACTGTATAAAAAGCATCCGTCCGAATTAAAATTTGTGCTGGTTGATCCTAAAAAGGTGGAGCTTACCTTGTTCCGCAAAATAGAAAGGCATTTTTTAGCTAAACTGCCCGATGAAGCAGACGCTATTATTACCGATACAAAAAAGGTAGTAAATACCTTAAATTCTTTATGTATTGAGATGGATCAGCGTTATGACCTGCTGAAGGATGCACAGGTACGTAACTTAAAAGAGTACAACCAAAAATTTGTTAACCGTAAAATAAGTGACCCGGAAAAGCACCGCTATCTGCCATTTATTGTATTGGTGATAGATGAGTTTGCCGACTTGATGATGACAGCGGGTAAAGAGGTAGAAATGCCTATAGCCCGTATAGCCCAACTGGCACGTGCCGTGGGCATTCACCTGGTTATTGCTACCCAAAGGCCATCAGTTAATATTATCACAGGTACAATTAAGGCCAATTTCCCGTCAAGGCTGGCCTTTAGGGTATTATCAAAAATTGATTCGCGTACCATATTAGATGCAGGCGGAGCCGATCAGCTAATTGGTCGCGGAGATATGCTGTTCTCTACCGGCAGCGATCTGATACGCCTGCAATGCGCATTTGTAGATACACCTGAAGTTGAAAAAATATCCGACTTTATTGGCAATCAGCGTGGTTATCCTACAGCTATGTTATTACCAGAGTATGTGGGAGAAGGCGAAAGCAGCAGTTCAAAAGAATTTGATCCGGATGACCGTGACCCGATGTTTGATGAAGCCGCACGCCTCATCGTAATGCACCAGCAGGGGTCAACCTCATTAATACAACGTAAGTTAAAGTTAGGTTACAATCGTGCAGGAAGAATTATTGACCAGTTAGAAGCAGCCGGTATAGTAGGCCCATTTGAAGGCAGCAAGGCACGTGAGGTTTTATATCCGGATGAGTACAGCCTGGAAAGACATTTGGAAGGACTGCAAAAACCGGTTAAGGATTAATCTCTCTCGTCAAAAACACTTTTAGTTAATAAACCGTTTCCCAACCAGGAAGTCAAACATT
Source organism: Mucilaginibacter sp. (assembly GCA_028287805.1). Classification (GTDB taxonomy): domain Bacteria; phylum Bacteroidota; class Bacteroidia; order Sphingobacteriales; family Sphingobacteriaceae; genus Mucilaginibacter. Next base: position 1,416 of record JAQBOY010000058.1, on the reverse strand, counting down.
CATGAAAAATATCATTATATATAGCCTTCTGATTATAGGTACAGTAACCAATGCCTTTGCCCAAAAGGATGCACAGGCAAAAGCGATATTAAATCCGATAAGCCAAAAATACCGGTCATACAAAGCGATAAAAAGCGATTTTACCTTTATACTGGAAAATAGCCAGGAGAATACCAAAGCAATACAAAACGGCACTTTAATAGTAGAGCCAAAATCAAATAAGTTTAAAATCACCCTTTATTCACCAGGCACCGTAAAACCTGAAGCAGAACAGGAGATTATTAGTGACGGCAAAAGCCTGTGGACTTATATTAAAAAGGATAAAGAAGTACAGCAAAGCAATGCCGGCAATAGCAGCGAGACATTTAACCCGGCACAAATATTTACAATTTATGAGCATGGGTATAAGTACCTGTATACCGGCGATAAAAAACAGGACGGTAAAGTTTACCAGGTAGTTGACCTTAGTCCCGAAAACGATAAAATACCGTTCTTCAAAATAAGGCTGATGATTGATAAGGTTAAAAAACAGATATACAGCGCCCTTATATTTGATAAAAACGGTAATAAATATAATTACGTACTAAAAACCTTTACCCCTAACCCACCGGTAACTGATGAAACTTTTACGTTTGATCCAAAGGCTCACCCGGGAGTTGAGGTAGTGGATTTGAGGTGATATTTTAAGGTGGACAGGAGAACGATAAAAGGTTATTTCATTCATTTACCTTTCTCCTTTAACGTCTCTTGTAAATTACCTATTTTTGAAAATCAATGCTCACTTTCACCAACCATACACTTGAAAAAATGGAGTTGCTGCTCAAAACAGCCGGCTATAAGGTGCGGTATGAAAAGGGCAATTTTAAAACCGGGGCCTGCCTGTTGTTAAGCAGCCGCATGATCGTTATAAACCGTTTTTCGAACCTGGAAAGTAAAATATTAGGTATAGCGGAACTGTTACGCGGCATGGAAATTGACTATAACTTGCTGGACGAAAAGCAGCATGCTTTTTTATTACAACTCAAACAAACTAAATTGCAGCTGTGACCATAACTTTTTTAGGAACCGGAACGTCGCAGGGTGTACCAGTCATTGCCTGTGGTTGTGAAGTATGTACTTCAACAGATGCACGTGACAAACGGCTGCGCTCTTCTATATTAGTAGAGGGCGAAGCCAAAGTTGTGGCAATTGACTCGGGGCCCGACTTCAGGTACCAAATGCTGCGGGCAAAAGTACAACACCTGGATGCTATAGTTTTTACCCATGAGCATAAGGATCATATAGCTGGTATGGATGATATCCGCGCGTTTAACTACAAGCAAAATTCAGCCATTGATGTATATGCCGATACCCGTGTGCAAAATGCATTGCAAAGAGAGTTTCCCTATATTTTTGAAGAATTTAAATATCCGGGCA
>JAQBOY010000406.1 GCA_028287805.1 Mucilaginibacter sp. | reverse complement strand
GGTAACTGAAGAAAACCGCAGGCAGGTATTAATGTCAATAATTTCTTTTGATTCTTTATCAGAAAGAATGAAGCTTTCTATGGCCGAAATAAATAAAACAATTAATACATGGCCCCAACTTGCTTCTTCGGTTGTTCTTGGCGGAGCTATTACAACAGATATAGCAAGACGTATCTTGTTGGGTGAGCATACACAGTCCGGGCGCTATTATGTAGATCTGGATGATATTTTTAAAGAATAACGGGATATTATTAACTTAAAATACATTGTTTATCAAAAGAACGCTACTAATGCAATTTTTAAAAACACTAACTTTAGTTATTTTATTTTTAATTACAAATGGCCTTCTTTATGCACAAAATGTTGTATATGTTAAAAGCGCGTTAACAAAAAGTTATTTCGGCAAAAATGTTTATTTACACCGGGATTCTACCAACAAATTAAGCTTTCAACAAATCAGGCAATCCAACCAAATATTTAAACCAAGCAACCTGGATATCCCTAATCTTGGTATCAGTTCATTTAACAACTGGGTGAAATTTACATTGGTAAATGATTCTGATTTTGATAAAGTTATTCTGGATATACCTAATCCTATAATTGATGAAGCTAATTTATATCTTGTTAAAGATAAGCATGTAGATAGTATAAAGCATTCCAGCTACCAGCCTTTTAGAAATCGGCCGTATAATCACCAGTTTTATTTATTTGATATCCAGCTAAAAAAGGGCGATTCTATTGATTGTTACCTTCTTTTAAAAAGCAATCAGCAAATTCTTGCGCCATTAAGTTTAAAAACAGATAAAACAATCTTAACAGATTTAAGCGATTCAGATACCCGGTCAGGCATCTATCTGGGGATTATGATTGTAATGTTATTGTATAACTTATTCATCTATTTTACTACTAAAGACACTGATTACCTTGCTTATTGTCATTATATTTTTTGGGTCGCCTTAACTCAGGCAACTTTACTTGGATATTCTCACCGTTTTTTATGGACCGATAATGTATGGATGGCTAAAAACATGATCATTTTTTGCGGTGCCATGTCCGGAATAGCTACTATCATATTTTCAAAATCCTTTTTACATACGCGAAAATTTGTTTATCGCCTTAATATTGCACTTAACCTAACAATAGTATCCTATTTAATTTCATTATCGATGCTATTATTAGGTAATAAGGTTATTGCCTTTCAGATTATAAATATCACAGCGGCAATAGGCTCTATATTAATAATTTATGTGGCATGGGCGGTTTACAGAAAAAAGTATGCTTCTGCTAAATATTTTTTAATAAGCTGGTCTATATTCTTTGCCAGTATTTTAATTTTTGTTTTTAAAGATTACAATATAGTTCCGTATAATCTATTTACAGTACACTCTGTAGAAATTGGGTCTGCTTTAGAAGCTATATTCCTGTCTTTTGCACTTGCGGGAAGAATAAATATTCTAAAGAAAGAAAAAGATGCTTCACAAGCCGAAGTACTTCGTTCTCTACAGGAAAATGAACGCATCATCCGTGAACAAAATGTAGTATTGGAATTAAAGGTAAATGAACGCACGTATGAACTAAGTGAAACAAACCAGGAGCTAAATAAAACACTTAATGATCTTAAACAAACACAATCACAACTGGTAGAATCAGAAAAAATGGCTTCGCTGGGTCAGTTAACAGCAGGCATAGCTCATGAAATTAATAACCCTATAAACTTTGTCACCTCCAATATCAATCCTCTAAAAAGGGATATTGATTTAATGCTTGAGGCGTTAACGGTAATTGAAAATGTAGGTATATCAGATTCATCCCCGGCTGAAAAGCAAAAAAAAATACAAGAATATAAGGATGAGCTCGATTTTGATTATCTTACCATAGAGATCAAACATCTTATAAAGGGGATTAATGAGGGCGCTACCCGGACAGCTGAAATTGTTAAGGGACTTAAAATATTTTCAAGACTTGATGAAGACGACCTGAAAAAGACCGATATTAATGAAGGTTTAGAATCAACCGTGGTTATTGCAAACAATCTTCTTAACAATAAAATAAAAGTAATTAAAGAATACGGTAACTTGCCAAAAATTGAATGTTATGCCGGGAAATTAAACCAGGTATTTTTAAATATTATTTCAAACGCCATTTATGCAGTACAAAAACGCTTTGGTGAAAATACAGGTGGTGAGATATCTATTATAACAAGTTATAATAATGATAATGAAAACATATTTATAAAAATAAAGGATAACGGAATAGGCATGGATGCTCAAACACAAAAAAAGGTATTTGAGCCTTTTTTTACTACTAAAGATGTTGGAGAAGGTACGGGTTTAGGAATGTCTATAGCATATAACACCATTAAAAAGCATAACGGACAAATAATTATCAATAGTACACCAGGAGAGGGAACAGAATTTATTTTAGAGATACCAATATTCAGCAATGCAAATGCAACTTAATATTTGCAAAAACTGTATAAGGATTCCTGCTATTATATTAATTAATCATCAATATAACCAGCATTAACTACAATGTCAGAAAAAATAAAAATATTGTATGTAGATGATGAACCCGATAATCTCGTAGGTTTTAAAGCTTCTTTAAGACTGGATTACCAGGTGCTTACTGCAATAAATACGCAACAAGCTTTGAGCTGCCTTAATAACCATCAGGATATTAAAGTTGTTTTTTGCGATCAGCGTATGCCAAATGTAACCGGAGTTGAATTTTTTGAAGAAATACGTATTAGCCACCCATTACCTGTCCGGATTTTAATAACAGCCTATACCGATGTTGAATCTATTATTAATGCTATAAATAAAGGCAATATATTCAGGTATGTAAAAAAACCCTGGCTCGAATCAGAAATTATAGCAGCTATTGATGAAGCCAACAAATTTTATATTGCCAATTCAATGCTTTTTATAAAAAACGAGGAATTGCAAAGAGCATACAATGAACTCAATAAGTTTGCCTATAGTGTTAGTCATGATATAAGAGCCCCGTTATCAGGAATTTTAGGTGCTATCAACTTTGCACGTGAAATTGACGATGTAGAGGAGATGAAAGAGATGATGTACCTGATGGAAAAATCATTGAAAAAGTTGGATACATATATTATAAGTATGCATGATTACTATAGTTTACAACGTGGCGAGCTAAAAATAGCAGATGTTGACTTTAATAAACTGATGGATGAACTAAAAGCTATTTATACGGTATTGTCAAAAACAAATAATGTGGAGTTTAATGTAACTATCAATCAGAATGAAGTTTTTCGGAGTGATGAGGTTCCAATCAGGCTTATATTTAATAATTTATTATCAAACGCCTTTAAATACCTGGATAAAACCAGGGACAATAGATCTGTTGATGTAACTGTAGAGGTACAAAAAGGTATAGCAACCCTTCATGTAAAAGATACGGGAGTTGGTATTTTAGGAAGTCATATTGGCGAGATATTTAATCTTTTTTATAGAGCAAACTCGCAAGAAGCAGGATCTGGATTTGGCTTATATAATGTAAAAAGTGCATTATTAAAATTAAACGGCCAAATTGAAGTTAACTCAGTTATGCACCAGGGAACAACTTTTAAAGTAACAATTCCCTCTATTTAATAGTATGAAATTAGCGTTTATAGTTATTGATGACAGCGAACTTGATTGTTTTGTTTCGCGAAAAATCATAGAGCACGTTGATAAGAGCCTGAATGTAAAAACCTATCAAAATGCTGAACTTGCGATCGAAATAATTAAAGACAACCCGATTGATAACAGTGAAGGGCTGACAATAATTTTGCTTGATCTGCACATGCCTATAATGAATGGGTTTCAATTTGTTGAAGAATTTGAAAAGCTACCAATTCAAAAGCAAAAAAAATACATGATCGTTGTTTTATCTTCTACACGAAACGCTAATGATATTTCCAGGATACTTAGTTACAATGGTGTGGAAAGCATGTTAGAAAAACCCCTTACCCTGGAAAAACTAACTTCACTGGTACACCGGGTACAGCAAGGGCTTAATTAGCTAAATTATTAGGAAAGCAGTTTTTGCCTTAACATAAATTCTAACTGATCATTAGAATCTGCCAACTTTTCATTCATATCTTTTAACTGAACTTTTTCCAGATATTTTTCATAAGCTCTGATAATTGTCATATCCAGTTCCTCTTCATTCCATGGTTTAGCCAGGTAATGGAATATTTTTCCTTTATTAACCGCATCAACCACAGCGCCCATATCAGCATAACCAGTTAGAAGAATCCGCATAGGATCGGGATACTTTATTAATACTTTTTCTAAAAATTCAACTCCGGTCATTTCAGGCATACGCTGATCAGTAATAATTAAATGAACCGGTTTTGTTTCCAAAATTTTCAGGGCCTCAGTACCGCTGATTGCTGTTAACACCTGGTATTTTATACGAAAAGTGGCTTTAAATGAAAATAAGTTGTTCTCTTCATCATCTACGTAAAGTATAGATATTTTTTCGGCTGGCATCTTGACTATAATTTACAATATATCTTATTTACATAGTAAATATAAAAAGAAATATAAAAGGAATCAATATAATATATTAATATGAGATTGCTTTGAATATTGCGTTTAATTATTTTCAATTAAACCGGTTGATTTTTCAACTTATTTTGCATCAATTGCAACATAATACCGTGTATTTATTTAATTTTATAGAATAGTAAAATCTTTTTTTGCTATTGAATTACCAATTTAATAACCCATTTTTTGCATGAGACGTGTATTATTTTTAATCCCGTTTTTATTATTTTTTCATTGTGCTTTTTCTAATGCGGGTTATGATAGTTTGCTTACCAAACTGAATAACACACTTGATAGGAAAAAAGCATATGATGCCGTCAAATTAAAAAGAATAGACAGCCTGAAAAAATTATTAACTGCGGGCAACCTGAGCTTGGATAAACGTTATGGCATAAATTTAATGCTGTACAACGAGTACAAATCATTTAACTATCATGCAGCTTATAGTTATTCGCAAAAACTGCAGCAAATAGGCCGCTTGTTAAATGATCCGGTAAAAATAGCCTATGGGAAAATTAAACTGGGGTTTATTTTGCTCTCATCAGGAATGTTCAAAGAAACCTTTGATTCATTAAAAACAGTTATGGTTGGTTTGTTGCCTGATTCTGCCAAAACAGAATATTATTTTTTAACTGCACGCACCTATTATGACCTGGCCGATTTTGATAAAGATGATTACTATACGCCTATATATAATAAAAAGGCAAGCCAGTATATTGATTCAGGACTTATGCTGTGCAAACCCAACTCATTTGAATATGTTTATTATAACGGGTTAAAATATCTGAAAAATGGCAACACGAAACTTGCGGTTATTAACCTGCAGTCGCTTATTAAAAAATATAAATTAACAAATCACCAGTTTGCGGTTACCGCGTCAACACTAAGCGATCTTTACATCCGCCAGGCTGAGCCCGATAGCGCCATCAATTTATTAATCCTTGCCGCTATTGCCGATGTAAAATCAGCAACCAAAGAGGCAGCTGCTATGCTTAATCTGGCACAGCTACTTCATACAAACGGGGATATAACCAATGCCTACGTTTTTATAAAGCAAGCCATGGATGATGCTATTTATTATGGAGCAAGGCAGCGTAAACTACAAGTAAGTGCTATTTTACCCATTATTGCCGTGGAAACTATCAATTCTGTAGAAAAGCAACGGCTGGCTCTATTTTTTTATGGCGCTATATTAACCATCCTGTTAGTTATTATTTATAAACAACTTCAAAAGCTAAAGCTTGCTGATAAGGCTATTATGCATGCCAACCATAACCTGCAGGAAACTAATCATAAATTAAATGAAGCCAACACGATAAAAGATGAATACATAGGCTATTATTTCAACCTGATAACTGAATATATTAATAAACTGGAAAAGTTTAAACGATCAGTAGATAATAAATTGATTACTAAAAGGTATGAGGACATTGGCGTGTTGGTTAACAATATTAATTTAACCAAAGAGCGGGAAGAACTATTTATCAATTTTGATAAGGCCTTTCTTAAAATATTCCCAAACTTTGTTGATCGCTATAACGCTTTATTTTCCGATGAAAACCGGGTAAAACTATTACCCAATCAACTATTAAACACCGATCTCAGGATTTTTGCCTTAGTAAGGTTAGGTATTAATGATACAGAAAAAATAGCTCACATATTAGAATATTCCGTAAATACCATTTACAATTATAAAACCCGTATTAAAAGCAAATCAATTGTACATAATGAGGAGTTTGAGCACGCTATTATGGCTATAAAAGCCATATAACGTTTATATTGAGTTTATATTTTTGCCCTATTAATTTTATATAACACACTGTATTAAAACACGTTATCATAAAATGCAATCTTTTTTCTTTATATTTTGCTTTTGAAACTTGACGTTGTATATTTTATCTGCTCTCTTTGATTAGTAATTGCCGCCAACCACGTGTGTTCAGCAATTAAACAATTATAACCTGTTTTTATAAATCTTATTGTATCATGAAAAAATATCAAGATCATTATCTGGTATTGAAGCGGATTTGCGTGCGCAATACGCTGCATACTTATAAAAATCATTTGCTTTCGGGTTGATCTCTCCAGGCATTACCAAATTATAACCATATCAATTATTAAAACCTAAATAAACCCATTATGTATAAAAAACAATTACTATTGAAGTTACTTTTTTGTCCTTTGCTTTTATTGATATCAATATCAGCTTTAGCACAACAAATAACAGTTACCGGTAAGGTGACTGATGGAAAAGGGGCTCCGATCCCCGGTGTGACAATAACCCAGAAGGGAACCACCGTCGCAACAAATTCTGGTATAAACGGTAATTATTCCATTACTGTAAGAAGTGGTAACGACGTACTCGTGTTTTCAAGCGTAAGTTATGAAAGACAGGAAGTTCCGGTAAATAACAGACGCGTTATAAACACAATAATGAAGGATGAGGACCAACAATTAAACGAAGTTGTTGTAATTGGTTATGGAACTCAAAAAAGAAGAGACATTACTGGTTCTGTAGGCTCGGTTAAGGGTGACGTATTTAAAGATCAGCCTATAACAAATCCGATAGCTGCTTTACAGGGAAGGGTTTCGGGCGTTAACGTTGTAGTAAGTTCAGGTGCGCCTGATGCTGCGCCAAGCATCACCGTCAGAGGTTTAGCTTCATTTAACCAACCCACTCCACTGTATATAGTTGACGGAGTAAGAGTACCTGATCTCAGCAGCATAAATGTGCAGGATATAGCTTCTATCGATGTATTAAAAGATGCTGCTTCTGCTGCTATCTATGGCTCGGCGGCGGCTGGCGGTGTTTTATTGATCTCCACTAAAAAAGGCGTTTCAAGTGGTACAGAACCAGTTATAAACTTTAGTGCAAGGGGCGGCATAACCAAGCCTAAACTGGTTAATTTATTGGATAAAAATGGCTTTATAGCCTTAAAGAACATTACTAATCCTGCTTTTTTTAGCGGAGCTACCCGTTTAGATACCCTGGCTAATACTGATTGGGTACATACCTTATACCGCAATGCGAATGAGCAAAATTATAATTTATCGGTTGCGGGTTCATCCCCTGTAGTGAGTTATCTTTTTTCGGGCTTTTATAATGCGCAAACAGGTATTTTCATTAAAAACTATTCAAACATAGGCGGCGCCCGTATTAACACCGATTATAAATTAGGTAAATTTATTACAATAGGTGAACAGTTGGGTATATCACAACGGCAAACTGCTCCGTTGATAGGAAGCGAGGCCAGTTTACATAATGCGCCTTTCAGAACACAGCCTATTATACCTATATATGATAAATATGGCAATTATGGTATAGAACCTACCGGCTATAATGGTTTAGCTTTTGCAGGACCTAACCCATATGGAGCAGTGCAATCCGCCAATGCGCAAAATGCCAAAAACAATTTGCAGGCGAACGTTTACGCTGACATCAAACTACCATTACATCTTAGTTTCCGTACTACTGTTGGTTACAATTATTATTTGGAGTCTCAGGATTACTTCCAAAATGCTTACAATTTTGGGCCTGTAGCACTTTCAACCAATTCATTGAATAAATATTCTATTCAAAGCTCTCAATTGCTAACCAATTATGTACTTAATTTCAATAACAGCTTTGGTAAGCATAACATTAGCGCATTAGTTGGTTATGAGCAAATTGTAAACAAGTATAATAACGTTAATGCCAGCGAAACTGCTATCGGCCTGCCCGGCTATTCGTTTATACAAACTTCCGCTTCCAGCTTAGCTGTTAGTGGCCTTTATGATGCTAATGGATTAATTAAATCACAGTTTGGAAGGGTAAACTATAATTACAATGGCCGTTATTACTTATCAGGTTCAATAAGGCAGGATGCAAACTTTACTTCGTTTGGCCCGTCTAAACAAAAAGGCGTTTTCCCGGCAGGATCAGCAGGCTGGAGTATTAGTGAGGAGCCGTTTTTTAAGAAAATTGCACCGGGCATTACCCTGCTTAAATTGCGCGGCAGCTATGGCTCATTAGGAAATAGCAATATCAGGCAATACAGCTTTGTTTCTACCTATAGCCAGTTTAATTCAGTTGCAGGTGTTTCTGCCGGCGGCCAAAATTTTGCACCTGGCGCCCCGCTCACTATTGCAAACTCAGTTAATGGCATCCCTAACCCTGATGTACACTGGGAAACCGTTACTGAAACCAACATAGGGGTAGACGGTGAAGCTTTTAAAGGCAGGCTTTATTTTTCAGCAGAATGGTATAATAAGAACACCAGTGACATGCTATACTCCTTGCAACTGGCTACCAGTTCAGGGTTTACCGCACCATATACAACTAATATAGGTAAAGTAAATAACAAGGGTATTGACGTGTTAGTAGGCTATCGCGATAAAGCAGGAAAATTTGGCTATGATGTAAGTTTTACAGCAGGATTTAATAAAAACAAAATAGTTAGCCTGTCTGGTGCAGCTACCGATGCTGTTTACGATTCCTATAACTATTATACTAATGGTGATGCCGGATTTAATATCATGTCTAACCAAAGGTTAACTATCAGCAAAGCAGGGCAACCTTTTGGTTCATTTTATGGCTATAAAGCACTGGGCATATTCCAAACAGATGCTGCTGCTGCATCGCAAAAAGTTAACGGCCAAACAGCACATGCAGGTGACCTTCAATTCCAGGACCTGGATCACAGCGGTACAATTGATGCTGCTGACAGGCAGATCATTGGCAACCCCAACCCTAAAATGGTGTATGGTATAAACATGCATTTTAACTACCAGGGTTTTGATTTGGCTTTGCTGTTTAATGGTGTGGCCGGTGTGCAATTATTTAATGGTGTAAAAGCATATGAGCAATACCCTTTCTCTGATGGCAATACCACAAGTAAAGTATTTGGCAATTCATTTTTGGGCTCTAACGGGCTTACCTCACAACCACGTTTAGGCATAGCACAAAACGGAGGGTTTACTTTAGATCCAAACCAAAACTATACTTCAGTAAACAGTTATTTTGTGGAGAGTGGTAATTATTTAAAGCTAAAGAATGTACAGTTAGGGTACACCTTCGCCAATAAGCTGCTTCAAAAAGTAAGCGTTAAATCTGCCAGGATATTTGTAATGGCCAATAATGTATTTGTAATTACCAAATACTCTGGCCTTGATCCTGAATTAGGCAGCTCTTTTACCCCATCGGGCTATGGTTCAGTTACCAGCCAGGGAATAGATGCAGTAACCAATTATCCGCAAACAAAAATTTACTCAGTAGGCCTGGATCTTACCTTTTAATTACACACCTTAAAAACTATCAAAATGTTAAAGAAAATATATATAGCAGTACTGGCGGTTATTTTAACTGCCGGTTGTAAAAAGGACCCCTCGCTGGTTACGCCTCCTAATCAATACAGCACCCTTAATTACCCGGCAAGCGTTAATGACCTGCAAAGTGTATTAGCGCCCTGCTACTCAAATTTGCGCGATCCGGGCTTATTTGGTTTTAATCTTTTGCCTAAAGCGCTTTCTAACTCTATGCACGTAGTTAATTCAGCCTATGGTGGCGACCAGGCATGGAATGAAATGGCAAACACCAATCTTACAGTTGGTAATTCACACTCCGGAGATGCCTGGCAGGCATTATTTACAGGTGTTAAAAATTGTAATGCTTTAATTGCAGCAGTTGCATTTTACAATAGTAAGTACGCAAAGGCGGCTGATGCGCAAAATGTTAATTATATACTTGGGCAAGCTTACTTTTTACGTGCCTACTATTATTTTGAACTGGAATGCTTATTTGGTGAAAGCTATATCACTACATCTGGCGGAGCGGACAAAATGGGGTTGCCGTTATTTACTGCTCTACCAACAAGTTTGAGTTCTACCCAGCTGGTACGCAGTACTACCCGGCAAACATGGGATTTTATTGAAGCTGATTTAAAACAGGCGGCAACCTTATTAAAGGGTAAAGTATGGAGTGGTAATGATATTGGCCGGGTAACTGAATGGTCTGCTAAGGGATTATTAGGTAAATCTTATGTGTTTACTCAGGATTGGGCTAATGCTAAAACCACTTTATTGGATGTAATACAAAACAGCGGAAAAACATTAATGCCCTTTGCTCAATACCGTGACGCGTTTAACGGAAATACAGCTAATGAATTTAACAGCGAATCGTTATTTGAATTGAATATCGATCCAAATTCGCAGGGTGGTTACGGCATATACGGCAATGCTGCTAATGCTACATCTCTTGATGGCTTGATATGGGCACCATGGGCATTAGGTAGCGATGGAACTGAAACCAACTCATTCCCGTTAGGTTATGGCAATGAATTTTTACATGATCAAAATGTGCTGCGTTTTGGCTATTCAATTGGCAGCAACTATGCGCTGGTTAGTAACCCCAACTATAAAGCATCAACAGGAGCTAAGTACAATAATCCACAATTAATAATGGACCCGGTTTATAAGCAAAAAGCCTTATTGGTACGCACCACTCAAACAGCTGATCCGCGTTTATTTGTAAATGCTTTACAACCCTGGGTTGATTCTGTAAAATTTGATGGGGTAAACTGGGCACCAAGCGCAAAACCAAACTTTTTAGCAGGCAATGTTAATGCATATGGATGGAGCGTTAGAAAATATGCTCCAACACTGTACAACGAAGGCAGCGGTGTGGGTAATTTTCCAACTAACCAGGTAGCCGACGCATGGAACTACTATTTATTGCGTTTGTCTGATGTTTACCTGTTATATGCAGAAGCAAGCATTAGCTCAGGCGATAATATCACCGGCCTGGAATACCTGAACAAGATTAAGCGCCGTGCTTATGGGTTACCTGTAAATGCCCCTTCAGCAATTGATTATAAATCTACCTCCGATAAAACAGTTGCTATAAACGATCCGGTTTTAGGTAACAATCCGCTATACTATGAGCGCTGGGCCGAATTATTTAATGAAGGCCACTGGTGGTTTGATGTATGCCGCTGGAAGATAGGGAAATCTGAAGCTACTTATTTTGGAACTGCCCGGAATGTTACCGGCCCTTTTCAATGGGACGATAACAAATCTTACACCTGGCCAATTCCTATAAGTGAAACAAATGGAAACAGTAAAATAAAGCAGAATCCCGGATATTAAACGCAGTTTATAATTGGTTGATTAGTTAATGTGCAAAGCCTCTTAACTGAGGCTTTGTACTTAATGATGATATTTACTCATAAACTATAACTATGCCCTTTAAATACGCCGTAAGTTGCCTGAAATACTATTTTATATTTTTTATTTATGTCTTAACAATTCACAGCCAGGCACAGGATTCATTAAAGAATTTATCTGAATACAGTTTACCTATAACTGAGGACAGCTGTAGCAATCCTTTCCCTGGTTTTGCACCCTCCCTATTCGCATGAATACAATCCCGATTTTGTTGAAAAAAACTACCATAAAATATAAAACCAGTAATGCTTCAAACGAAATGAAGCTGAATAATTAACTGACGATACGAAATGAAATATATATACATCTGTTTATTCAATCTGTTCCTGTTTCATCAGCTAATAGCACAGGAAAATAAGACAGTTAACATCAGCCTGAATAAAGTTAAGCTTGAATTTAGGCTGGATGAACATGGCGAACCTAACTATTCGGTTTACTTTAACAACCAACAGGTAATAAAAAAATCAAAGTTAGGAATTGTATTAAGTGGCAACGATGCATTATCTAAAGATTTTGAGCTGATTGGTACCGACAAAAAACAAGTGGATGAAGGTTGGAAACCGGTGTGGGGCGAAGTGAGCCATATACGCAACCATTATGAACAGGCAACAATTCACTTAAAACAGCAGCGCACCAACAGGTTAATGAATCTGATTTTCCGCGTGTTTGAAGATGGTGTAGGTTTCAGATATGAATTTCCGAAACAGGCGGGTTTAAAGTATTTTACAGTTACTGATGAACTGACTGAGTTTAATTTAACCGGTGATCACAAAACATTTTGGATACCTGCTGACTATGATACCAATGAGTATGAATATACCACTTCGAAATTAAGCGATATTGACATCTGGAAAGTTTCAAAAGCAGCAACAGATATTGCCGTACGTGTTGCCCCTGATCAATATGCGATACAAACCCCGCTGATGATGAAAACCGCGGGTGGTTTATATATTAACCTGCATGAAGCAGCCCTGGTTAATTACCCGGCCATGCAATTACATGTTGACAGGAGCACTTATAAGTTATCTGCCCGGTTGGTACCCGATGCAGATGGTAATAAAGCTTACCTGCACGCCCCTTGTCATACACCGTGGCGTACAATCATTGTAAGCGATAAAGCGGCTGATATATTAGCCTCAAAAATGATCCTTAACCTGAATGACCCGTCAAAAATTCAAAATACTTCCTGGATAAAACCTATGAAATTTGTGGGTGTATGGTGGGAAATGCAAACTGGTAAAAGCACCTGGAATTATGCAAACAATGCAGATACTCTTACGGCGAACGGCAAGCTGATTCCCAATGGCACACATGGCGCCAATACTGCCAATGTAAAACGATATATTGATTTTGCTGCTAAAAATGGCATACAAGGTATATTAGTTGAAGGCTGGAACACCGGCTGGGAGGACTGGTTTGGCAACTGGAAAGAAAATGTATTCAGTTTTGTTACCCCCTACCCTGATTTTGATGTGAGTGCAATCACTAAATACGCGGCTTCAAAAGGGGTTAAAATGATTATGCATAACGAAACTTCAGGCTCAGCTACTGATTATGAACGGCAAATGGATACTGCCTTCCGTTTCATGAAAAAGTTTGGCTATCCGGCAGTAAAAACAGGCTATGTAGGAAAGATAATTCCACGGGGCGAACATCATGATGGAGCCTGGATGATCAATCATTATATAAGGGTAGCACAAAAAGCGGCAAATTACCATGTTATGCTGGATGCGCATGAACCGGTTAGGCCAACCGGGCTACAGCGTACTTACCCTAACTGGATGGCAAGCGAAGCAGGGAGAGGTAATGAATACAACGCCTTTAGCGACGGTAATAAACCCAGCCACGAAACAATTATGCCTTTTACCCGCTTAATGGGCGGCCCGATGGATTATACACCGGGTATATTTAAAATTAAAGGATATTCGGCTACTGTGCCCAATCGCCAGGTTCATACTACACTGGCTAAACAACTGGCTTTGTATATTACCATGTACAGCCCTCTGCAAATGGCGGCTGATTTGCCCGAAAATTACGAAAAGCATATGGATGCTTTTCAGTTTATAAAAGACGTTGCGGTTGATTGGGATGATACTAAAATAATTGAAGCTGAACCAGGTGAATACATTACAATTGCGCGCAAAGAAAAGGGTAAAGGTAATTGGTTTGCAGGGGCTATCACTAATGAAAATAACCGCGAAGCTATCATACCGCTGAGTTTTTTAGCTAAAGGAAAAACTTATGTAGCTACTATTTACGCAGATGCCGATAATGCAGGCTGGAAAGAAAATCCGGAGGCTTACAAAATACAAAAGCTTAAAGTTACTTCAGCTACCCGTTTAACTATTAATCTGGCTAAAGGTGG
>JAQBOY010000400.1 GCA_028287805.1 Mucilaginibacter sp. | reverse complement strand
TATCGGGCGTTACGAGGGATATTACAGAACAAAAGCTGGCTGAAGAGTCATTAGTCCGGTCTGAAGGTAATCTTCGTTCTGTTTTTGAAAACACAGACCTTTCCATTATATTATTTACTAATGATCTTAAAGTAGCTGCTTTTAATAGTAATGCTAATGGTTTTGTACTGAGAAATTTTAAAAAATATATAAAGGTGAGCGATTCAGGTTTTGATTTTTTCCCCGAACAAAGAAAGGATTTTATCAGGCAGGTAATGGAAAGGATTGATCAAAAAGAAGAAGAAATCTCCTATGAAACCTCTTATATCAGAGATGGTATAACGGAATGGTATGATGTGAAATGGATAGGTATATTTAATCCTCAAATGGAAAATATCGGTATTGTATTTACTGTAAAAAACATTACCGAAAAGAAAAATGACGATTTTGAACGGGAAAAAATGACCGCGGATTTAGTGAGGCGAAATAATGACCTGGAACAGTTTACTTATATTATTTCACATAATTTAAGGGCGCCTGTTGCCAACATCATCGGGCTTTCTGACTTAATGCAAAAATTTGATACCGGCCAGGAAGAGGATACTAAAGCTTTAAAAGCCCTTTCCGTATCAGCCAAAAGGCTTGATGAAGTGATATTGGATCTTAACCATATCCTACAGCTAAATAACGAAGTAAACGAAAAAATTGAGACAATAGATTTACCAAATATCATTGAAAATATTAAAACAAGTATCACTAACCTTATTGAAAAGGAAAATGTAAGCTTCAATTTGAATTTTGATGAGGTTAGCTCCATTACTACGCTTAAAAATTATTTGCATAGCATTTTTTTTAATTTGATCATTAACAGCATCAAGTACAGACAATCCCACTTACCTCCGGTTATAGATATAAGTACTGTAAAAGATGATAACAAAATTATTGTTAAATACAAAGACAACGGTAAGGGCATTGATTTGGAAAAGAATGGTAAGGATTTATTTGGTTTATATAAACGCTTTGATTATTCGGTAGAAGGAAAAGGAATGGGTTTATTTATGGTAAAAACACAAATTGAAAACCTTGGGGGAAAAATAAGTGTTGAAAGTCAATTGGGTAAAGGCACTGAATTTAAACTGGAATTTCCAATCCAGCAATAGTAGGATTAGAATTATTTATAGATGAGAAGATTTCTATTATAATTCTAAGCTTGTAAAGGATGAATTACCATCGTCGTCATATTTTATTACTATACTATTATTCCTTTTAAGAAAAACCCCGGCAATATATGCCGGGGTTTTCTATTATTAATATAGATTATGGGGGAAAATACTTAAAGTGTAATTTTTACCACAGGACTATAATTATATTTTCCGCTTGACCCGCTTCCAATAACTGCAACACGTAAATAATAAGTTCCATGAGGCAAGTGCATAGCGCTGAAGCTGTAGTTAGCCTTAAAGGGCGTATTCAAACTAGCATTCGTAACAGTAGTTTGCCATTGATTTTGGTAATACTTGCCTTGCGTGTTAGTGCATATCGCTTCATCAACTATATTATAGTTATTAATTAAGATCAGCAGGTTATTAGTTGCCGACAAATTATTGGTTATGGTCGCTACTGTAGATTTAGTAATAGTAAAAGTAACCGAGCTGTCAGCGGTACTCACCGTAGGTGTTGATATATAGAAGTACGGAGCAACTTTAAAATTAACTGTAGGATTTTGACCCTGGCCGATAGTAACTTTTGTTGAGTCGCCCAAATATTGCCATGGGCCTGATCGTGCCAATGGGAAAACTTTATAACTTTCGGAAAAGATCCGGGAGTTGGCGTATGTTCCATCTGATTTTACAACTAAATCAGGTAAGGGAGATGGGGCCGGATATTTAGCAGGGTCATTAACTATCATCCTGACATTGCTGTTAAGCCCTGTTTCGCTAAGTTCCAGGCTTCCTCCTGTTTGTGCGTCAATAAGGGTGCCATTAATCCCTGCATCTGGGGCTGCATAATTATCTTTGGCACATCCGGCAAAAAGTAATAATGCAAAGCCTAATAAAAGTATTGATTGTATCGTTTTCATGTTATTTCTTTCAAATTAAATTAATACCCTGGGTTATGCCCTCCGTTAACTTGTTTAGCAATTGCCGGGCTTGAGGCTATATCGCTGCCTGGAAGATCAAAATAATACGCTTTAGGTAAATAGGTCTTTCCTGTGGTAACTGGAATTTTCAGGAATACATAATCCTGTGTATCTATATCCCAGTAAATACGCAAACCATATTCCGTGCGGTTACTAAAGGCAGTAGTTAAAGTTCTCCATCTCACATAGTCCCAAAAAGTTTTATTTTCAAATGCAAACTCTACAAAACGTTCATTACGTATTTCATCCTGAGTGATTGTAGGGTAAGCTGGCATACCTGCACGGGCGCGTAATTGGTTTAGTGCACCAAGTGATTCTGACGGGGCATGGTTGAGCAGAAATGACGCTTCAGCAAAATCCATCAGCACCTCGCCATATCGCATGTCCATCCATGAGGTACGTGAAGTGTAATCCCGCAACAGCGATACATCAGTTACCGGATCGGTCCATTTTTTCAACCAAAAAGCAATATCTGATCCTAAGTCAGTGGGGCTTCCTGCAGAATTACCAGAGCCCCAAACATATCCGGCTGGTGGAACAGCACCTGTAGAGGCTGAAAATGTATTGGTGTTGACATTGAAGTATTGATTAAAATTATTTGCGTTATATATTGTTCCATTATGGATAACCCCCTTCTGGCTGGTTACCGCACCGCCTTGCAGTCCTAACGCGGGATCAGCAGAATTTCTAAACACTGTGCCCGGTGCAATGATGGTACCGGCAAAACGCGGATCTTTACTGACAAAAGGAGCAGTTACAGACGGATAATGGATTTGAACGTTAACGTTTGAGGTTGCATTATATCCTTTATCAGCTCCGAAAACTCCTGTTGAACCATCCGCATTCTGAAATTTTTCTACAAGATCCATCGATGGCATTAGTCTTCCGCCATAGCCATAGGGTGACTGAATAGCATGAGGAAGCGCCATCAAATCTTGTGAATGAGTGCGGTTATTGCTGGTAGCGTAATCGTACCCGCGATAAAAAATACCCTCACTATTTGAAGTACCTTGCGAAACGTCATAAAATAAATATTCAAAATTTTGCGCTAAGTTTGACGGGTATTTATTATAAAGGGTGAACTTGCCTGACACAATAATACTGTCAGCGGCGTTATAGGCTGCTTGCATAAAGGTAGCAGCACTTGTAGCATCTACGCCGTTTATTCCGCCGGTTGATGATAAATTGCCGGTATTATCAAACATCCCTATGGAGCCGGCGTGCAGCATAGCCCTAGCTTCCAGTGCAAAGGCAGCCCACTTGGTTGCATGGCCATAATTAGCATTAGGCATGGTTGCATCCATTAAAGACGCTGCCGATTCCAGGTCAGTTTTAATCTGATTGTAAACTTCCGCTTCCTTATTTCTTGGTACAGATACAGCGGTTGGCTGCACGGTAAGTATCAACGGAACTCCCCCGTAATATTTTGCCAATTGAAAATAACAATAGGCTCTGACAAATTTACCTTCGCCAAGCCAATAATTTACCTGGGCCTTGCTGAAACCGGTAGCACTAGGCACTGATGCAATAAAATTATTAACCGTACGTATAGCTTTGTAAATTTGTGAGAAACCATTTCCCATCGTGGCATTATCTTGAGCAGAGGTAGACCAATTGGCCTCATCTGTCCAGTCAGCTGTATACTCATTTCCATTCCCCGGAAACCCTCCGTAGCTAAAGTTACAGTAGGAAAAATCCTCCATCGGCAAATTAGAGTAAAGGGTTGCTAAATAAGCATTTACTGTAGCCGTTGAACTGAATATCTGGGCTGTTGAAAGTGCATTTGTGCCCGGTAAATTCAATACATTCTTTCTACAGGAGCAAAGCCCTGCAAAAAAAACTATTATACATATAATTCTTATTGTTTTCATTTTCGTTGTTTTAGAATGCAATGTGAACACCAAGGTTAAAATTCGAAGTAATCGGGTAATTGTAACCATACAAGTTTTGATTACTATATTCCGGGTCAAAATCTTTCAAACCCGATTTTTTCCAGGTAAGCAGGTTGTACCCGGTTAAAAGTACATCGATCTTGCTTATACCCGCCTTTTTGTACCATTTAACAGGCAAGCTATAGCTAAATTGCGCTTGTTTAAGGCGTGCATAAGTTCCGTCATATACAATAGCCGTACTACCGTTAAGGACGTACACATTGGTACCGGCACCACTATTGATCGTGGTAAAGGATCTGTCCTTCAGATTCTGCCTGTCGCCCATAGCAGGATACTTACCAGGCACCCAAGTGCTGTTCGGATCAAAAACATTTGATAAATGCCACCTATCCTCATACATCCGAAGAGGGTCGGCATTACCAAATACAAAGGGCGATCCCAACTCATCCTGGTACATAACATGGTAATCAGTAGCTCCCTGTATCAGCGCATTAAATGTAAATGCCTTCCATGAAACCCCAATTGTGGTACCAAAATAAACCAGGGGTCTGTTGCCGCCATTGGCAATCACTTTTTGATCGTACTGATTGATCACGCCATCACCGTTAAGATCTGCGTATTGGTAATCACCGGGCAATACGGTGCGGTTGCCAGTACCGTCCTGTATAGCCGCTGAATGGATCTGCTGCAAATTTTGAAACTGCCCTAACACTACATAACCCCGTATCTGGTCAGTATACCTGTTCGTAAATTTGCTTCTGTAATTATCCCATGGGTTTGTTGCAGGTGTTTCTTCCCAGTGTCTTTCCATCGTTCTTGAAAAGCCAATGTTCGCTGATATATGCAGCCCAACCTGGCCTATCCTGCTATTATGTCCAAGGGTCAGATCAAACCCTTGTGTACGATCAGAATTCAGGTTTTCTGCAGGTATGTTGGCGCCAAAAGTGGTTGGAATAGCAACAAGAGGTGTAGCCAGCAATCCGGTTCTGTCCCTTCTGAAAACATCACCTTCAAAGGTAAGTTTGCCGTTCCAGAACGATGTTTCCAAACCTATATCAGCGGTTTTTGAAGTGTACCAGGTAAGGTTAGGGTCCGCCACGCTAACATAGTTCAAACCTTTAGTAAGGCCGCCGCCACTGCCAAATACAGTGCCTAACGTAGCGCCTTGACTGGCATATACGTTACCCGTTGCGGGATAAGAATAGCCTGTTGCGTATAAAGGAAAACTTGTAGAACCAGATGCAGATGCATCATCGCCCAGCGACCCGTAAGAACCACGAATCTTAATATTATCTATCCATTTAGCATTCTTTTTTATAAAAGACTCTTCTGATATCCGCCACGCTGCCGAAGCATACGGAAAGAATCCCCACTGATGGCCGGGGCCAAAAAGAGAAGATCCCTCATCCCTGAAACCGCCCTCCAGTATATATTTGCCGGCATAGTCATAATCCACTCTTCCTACATAACTCACATTGGCACGTTTGGAATACGAACCTGAGTTGGTGGCGGTGCTGCTGTTTCCTGCTGTAAGTGTAGGAATAGCGTCAACGGTATATTGTACACCTGCATTAATATTATCGCCTGCATAATACGTTTGCTCATATAGCCCTAATACAGTAAAATGATGTTTCCCGAAATGCTTGTCATAATTTAAAGAAAGCTGCAGGTCATCTGTTATGTCTTGATTAAAACTCTCGGCAAGGGTTGATGGTGAGTTAAATAATTTGGGGGTATAAACACCACCCGCATAAGTGTACTCATTAAACGCTTTATTAAAAGTATAATTTTCGCTATAGTTATTATTGTAAGCAACCAACGCTTTTGCGCTTAATCCGTCTACGCCCGGAATTACATAATTCAGCTGCAATACCGACTTAAATTGCCGCGAGTTATTGTTAGTATAGCCGCCTATATCCTTATTAATCAAACCGGCAATATTTGTGTAACTGCTTACCTGGCTCGGGAACTGATTAAGGTAGGCAGGATTTCCGTTCGCATACACCGGTTGGGTAGGCGGTATTCCACCGTCTGCCGCTTTTAAAAGGTTACTCCATAAAGAAGTTGCCGGAGCGTAATAATTAACATCATTAAAGCCTAAGTTTAAATCAGCGGTAAGGCCTTTGACTATCGTCGCGGTAAGGGTTTGCCTTAAATTATATTTTTTATCCTGATCAAGACCAGATGCGATCAAACCACCCTGTTGAAAGTACCCCAGATTCGTAAATGATTGAATTCTGTCACTACCACCGCTAATAGTTAAATTATGTTGCTGTTGGTACGAGTGGTTTTTAAACAACACACTTAGCCAATCGGCTTGGGGCAACGTACCGTTTGCAAACCCCTGGATCGTCTGGGCTGAATATTGAAGGGGAGTAGGGTCGCTGCGGTTGCTTATGTAGTTATTCTGAGTCAATTCATCGAATAACTGAGCGTAATTAGCAGCGTCGGCTAAGTGCGGATAACTTGTAATTACCTGTACGCCGGTATTGCCGGTATAATCTACCTTTACCTTGCCCTGGATGCCCTTACGGGTAGTGACCAGAATAACGCCATTAGCAGCCTGTACACCGTAAATAGCAGCTGTCGCGTCCTTCAGTACGCTAAGGCTTTCAATTTCATTAGGGTCAAGGCGGGCAAACTGGCTGGCATCAGTTGTCGGAACTCCGTCAATTACAAATAAAGGTCCGCCGCTTTGTGTAGCTGTAATCCCATCGCCTTGATAAGTGGCAAAACCTCGTATATCGATGGTTGATGCAGCGCTTTGCGTGCCGGTGAACATACCAGGCTGACTTGATAATGTCGAAACCCGCACGCCGGGCGTACGGCCGGTAATGGTATTCATAGTATTATCAACTACGTTTTCACGCATTTCAGCCGCGCTTACCGTACCTACAGCGCCGCTTATATTCGTTCTTTTTTGCGTACCATACGCTACTACTACAACTTCGTCAAGGCCCCCTTGACTTTGCGATAGGGTTACTGTTACATTTTTACGGCCCTGAAGGTCGATTTCCTGTGTTACATAGCCAATGTAACTAACAGTCAAACGAGCCTGGGCATTCGGCACGCTTAGAGAAAAAACGCCATTTGTGTTGGCAATAGTACCTGTTGTAGTCCCCACAACCTTTACATTTGCGCCAGGTAACGGTTGGCCTTTTTCATCCAGCACCTTACCCCCTACCGTAAATGTTTGCGCTTTTAAATGCACGGAGACGCAACATGCCAATAAGATAAATAAAAATCTTTTCATGT
>JAQBOY010000374.1 GCA_028287805.1 Mucilaginibacter sp. | reverse complement strand
TACGATGTTCAAGTTTCCCCTGAAAAAGGTCCACATAGCGTTGTACCACTTCCCCTTGCAGGGAAAAGAAGATCAGCGCTACCAGGCTTAATTTACTGAAGAACTTAACAGCTTTCAAAATAATATGCTACAAATACCAAACAATACCTATGAATATAACTAAGTCTTAAATACGACTTATTAAAATGTAAAATAAGTAGTAAATTCTGTAGAGAATTTGTTTAATGAGTAAAATTATTCTTACATAAACATTTTTTTAATTAAGAGAATGAACTATAACTTTTTAATAGCTTCCGGCTTTTCTAAAAAATTAAAGTCCATCATGTGCCCTTAACCGTGCAGAGTATCATATTAAAAACAAGTTTTAATACTATGCGTTTATTATATAAGGACCGGTAAAACTAACGTTATCCATAAGGTCCTTATCAATCATGGCGTTTAAACGTTTTTTTACGACATTATTAATTTTTGCCGGTATTGCCGGCATTTACAGTTTTGCAAGGTTTGCCGATGATCCTTTAGTAAAAATTAAGCAGCTCCTGGATAAATGGGCCAATGAGGAGCCGGTAGAAAAAGTGTACCTGCATCTGGACAAACCTTATTATGCAGCGGGTGAAGACATTTGGTTTAAAGCCTATGTTGTTAGTGGCAGCAGTCATCAATTATCCGTTATTAGTAGAATAGTAAACATTGAACTGATAGACGAACGGGACTCTATTAAACAAAGCGTTAAGTTACCCCTTATCGGTGGCGTAGCCAATGGCGATTTTGCTCTGCCCGATACCTTGCATCAGGGTAATTACCGTATAAGGGCCTACACCAGTTATATGCGTAATGCGGGCAGCAATTACTTTTTTAATGAGGCGGTAACCATCGTAAATACGATAACGGCCGGTAAGGATCCGATAGCTAAAAGATCTGCTATAAATAGAGGGGCCGGAAAAATTGATGTGCAGTTTTTTCCTGAAGGTGGTTATCTGGTAAATGATATTACTACAAAGGTGGCTTTTAAATCGGTAGCGCCTAATGGATTGGGAGTTGATATAAAAGGAACCATTACCGATAGCAAAGGACAACAGGTGGCTCAATTTAATAGTACACATTTAGGTATGGGCCAATTTGAAATGACGCCCAGGGCTGGTGTTACCTATCAAGCAAAGATCACTAATGCAAATGGATCAGAAAATATCAGTACGCTGCTAAAAGCCGTATACAGAGGCTATGTTTTAAATATCGCTGATTATGATGCGCGCAACCTGCAAGTAAAAATAACCGCATCAGGGGTCTTATTTATGGATGACCCTAACCAGCAGGTAACCCTGGTAGCCCAAAGCGCCGGTAAAATATATTATTCTGAAAAAACCAAGCCCGGCAGTGCCGTATTTACATCAGTTATACCAAAAAGCAAATTCCCCTCAGGGATAGTACAGTTCACTTTATTTTCTTCGGTAGGAGAACCATTGAATGAACGGCTGGTATTTATTCAAAACCCCGATCAGTTAAATTTAACTGTAGCTGCTGATCAGCAGGCTTACGCTCCGCAGCAAAAGGTTAAACTAACGGTGAATGCACAAACTAATGAACATAAACCCGCTGCAGGCAATTTTTCAGTTTCGGTTATAGATGAAACGAGAGTACCTGTTGACGAGAATACTGAAAATAATATAATGGCTAACCTGCTGCTTACAGCTGATCTTAGCGGATATGTGGAGCGGCCTGCTTATTATTTTAATAACAAAAATGATAAAACCCGTGCCGACCTTGATGTGCTGATGCTTACCCAGGGCTATCACCGTTTTGAATGGAAACAGTTACTGAAGGGCGCGCTCCCCGCAAAACAATACCAGCCCGAGCATTCATTGCAGGTATCAGGAACTGTTTTAACTGTTGGCGGCAAGCCTGTTGTTAATGGAAAAGTAAAGCTGTTTGACCTGGATAGCATCCAATATTCCCGTGATACGGTTACTGATGAACATGGGCGATTTATATTTAAAAATTTAACTTTTGATGATAGCGTACGGTTTATTGTACAGGCACGCACCAGTAAAAACAAAAGAAATGTAGATATTAAAATGGATAAGCTGCTTCCTGCAAGTACATCGGGCAATAAAAATATGCCCGACTTTGATATAAATGTAAGTAACAACTTATCTGTTTTCGCGCAAAGCAGTAAACGGTTATATCAGGAAGAGCGCGAGTATGGCTTAGGTAACCATGTCATTTCGTTACAGGAAGTGGTGATCAGGGAAAAACGGGAGGCGCTCAAGTACTCGTCAAACCTAAATGGCCCGGGTAACGCCGATCAGATTATAATGGGTAAAGAGCTGCGGGATTTAGGTTGTGTAAACATTGCGGATTGTTTACAAGGCCGGCTGTTAGGTGTTATCTTTCGTAACGGTATTCCCTACTCTACCCGCGATTACAGACCTATGCAACTGATTGTTGACGGCACCTATGTTGGGCCGCAATATTTAAATAACCTTAATTATGTTGATATACAAGCTATAGAGATACTGCGCAATGTTGGCTTAACTTCTGTATACGGTGGCAGGGGCGGCAGCGGCGTATTGTTGGTTACTACCAGGCACGGAGGCGATAATGATGATTATCCCGAACCCATTTATGGCAGAGGTATTACCACTTATTATCCCAAAGGATATTACAAAGCAAGAGTATTTTATTCACCCCGGTATGACAGGCCCAAAACTAACAAACAACTGGCCGATCTGCGTACCACTATATGCTGGAAACCTGACCTGTTAACGGGTAAAGATGGCAAAGCTTCCTTTGAATACTTTAACGCAGGCAGCAAAGGCACCTACCGGGTGGTGGTAGAAGGAATAGACAACGATGGCCATTTAGGCAGGCAGGTATACCATTATGAAGTTCAATAATGAAAGAATTCAGGTCTCCACCTTCCAAATATTAAACCAACTTAACGTCCCCAGCAACCACTCTTACCGGGTGAGTAATATTAAGCGACATCTTGCCGCAGTAGGCCAGAGCCTGCTGAGGGCTGGGATTAACCAGCTTTTATGGCAAAAGCACCCCAAATAAAAAAAGCCTGTCTTTCAACAGGCCTTTTTATGATAATTGTTTCGGCAGTAATTAATCACCCTCACTGGTTCAACCAAATAGCTTAAATTATTAGAGATTGGTTACTTATACGCAACGGGTTATTTAAGGTTTCACTTATTATTAATTTCTTTAAACTATCATTTTTTTTCTTTCTGTTTTAAAAACCCTCATTCTGGCTCCATCTATGTATTAGATGAAAGCTAATAATTATATTTAGTTTTATTGTTCATGAAATATCATCAACTAAGGCTTGTTCCATCTCTTGAAAAGTTATTTATTTAAATAAGTTGAATTATAAATGATCCATACGTCACACCTTTTTCCAATTTTAGATCAGAAACTGATTGAATTATTAAGGTCGTTGAAAGAAGAGGACTGGGCAAAGCCAACTCTTGCCAAACTTTGGACAGTTAAAGATATTGCCGCCCATTTGCTGGATACAAATATCCGTACACTTGCAACAAGGGACAATTATTTTACCAGGCCCGACCGTGAAATACATTCATACCAGGACCTGGTTGCTTACCTGAATCATTTGAATGCTGTATGGGTTGCTGCCGCGAAACGGATCAGCCCGAAAGTTTTAACAGATTTTTTAGAAATTACAGGCAAACAACATGCAGCTTCAATAACTGCTTTAGATTTAACCGCCACCGCCCCGGTCCCGGTGGCTTGGGCTGGTGAGCAAACTTCAAAAATGTGGTTTCATGTAGCCCGCGAATACACCGAGAAATGGCATCATCAGCAACAAATCAGAGATGCGGTTGGCATACAGGGTATAATGACCCGTGAATTGTTTTTTCCATGTATAGATACTTTTATGTGTGGCTTGCCACATACCTACCGCAACACCACGGCCAGTGTTGGCACAGTAATACAAATTATTATTAATACCGAAATTGGGGGCAACTGGTTTTTGGCTTATAATGGCAATAATTGGGACTTAACAAAAGATCCTCAGCCCAATCCTACAGCTTTGATCTCAATTCCGCCAGACATCGCCTGGAAATTATTCTCCAAAGGCATAACAGCAGCTGAGGCAAAACAACACGTATCCTTTGCCGGCGATGCGAAGTTAGCCGAAGTTGTTTTAAACTTATTAGCTGTAATGGCATAAATAGTAAGGTGCTAACGCACTATGCGGTTTTTCAGACGGTTTTGATCTGCCAGGCCCATCGAACCTATAAATTCGACCCTGCTTATCAAACATAAGCGTTTTGTTGAAGTTAATACCCTAATAAATTACAATGAAAGCGATAGTGATCACCCATCCCGGCGGACCGGAAGTTTTGCAACTGGCTGAGAGGCCACAACCCGAATATTCGGCGGATGAGGTTTTAATAAAGGTTTCCGCAGCGGGCGTTAACAGGCCCGATGTATCACAACGCAAAGGCAACTACCCACCCCCCGCAGGTGCTCCACAAGATATACCCGGACTGGAAATAGCCGGTATAATTATCCAAACCGGCGCAAATATTACCCGGTGGAAAGCAGGCGACAGGGTTTGCGCATTAGTATGGGGCG